>NZ_JAVTJA010000009.1:0-237581 GCF_031843785.1 Methylobacterium sp. WCS2018Hpa-22 | reverse complement strand
CCCGGGCCTCCGTTAAAGGCTAAGTCTAACACAAAACGCATCAGATCAAATATATGTTGATCTAATTCGCTGATTGTCTGTCGAATATTTCAGATCCAGGGATCGAACGATCGACGTCGCGGATTTCTTTGAGCTTCCTTGCGATCTCGCAACGATCGGGATGGGGGGTAAAAAGCCTGCCCGCCGCTCTCCCAAGCGGCCGGACAGCCCCAGCTTGGCGTCCTCTTTTCACACAGCCTCCACCCAACCCGGTCGTACAGCAGGCCGGCGGATTTCAACCCATGACGGCCGAAGGACGGGAACTTCACAGCTGATAAGTCCTATCGGCGTGCCATAATAAGATAAAGTGGCTCAGGTCGCCGATGGGTAGTTTCCATTGATGTCAAGATCTTGCGAAGGAGCGTCTTGACACCCGACGGGTAAACTGCGCATTTTCCTTAAGTTGAAGTTTCTGTGTCCGCAGCGGACCAGCTTGGACCCACCCGCAATCGTGATCCTTTCCGAACGGCGCGCCTGACCAGCTCGCTGCGCGATTGTACGTCTCCTCGCCCCGCGGCACCTGCCCCGGGGCGTTTCTGTCTCCGGGCCTGGGCGGCCCTTCTCTTACAGCACTGCGCCGACTTTGACCCTGCTGCCTTCCGGCACGCGGGCCTGTCGTCGTGCGCGCTTTCCAAGGACATCCCCATCATGACGACGAACGCACTGGCCTTTCCCACGGCCGGGTTGACCATCCTCGACCAAGCTCCGACCTCCCTCAAACCCAACCCGCGCAACGCTCGCACCCATTCGAAAAAGCAGATCGCCAAGATCGCCGACAGCATCAGGGCGTTCGGCTTCACCGTGCCGCTCGTCGTCGACGAAACCGGGCTCGTGCTCGCCGGGCACGGACGGTTGTTGGCGGCCAAGCAGCTCGGCCTTCACACGGTCCCGACCGTCCGGCTCGATCACCTGAGCGACACGCAGAAGCGCGCCTATGCGATCGCCGACAACAAGATCGCGACCCTGGCCGGCTGGGATCGGGCGACCCTTGCCCTCGAACTCGGCGAACTCGCCATCCACCTGCCCGAGATCGGGCTGGATCTCTCCGTCACCGGTTTCGAGATCGCCGAGCTCGATCTGCTGACGGGGGATCTCGAAGAGGAGCGCCTCGCCTCGCGCGAGGACGAGCTCGGTGAGCCGGAAGCACCGGTCTCGCAGCTCGGTGATCTCTGGCAGCTCGGCCCGCACCGGATCCTGTGCGGCAGCGCCTGCAGCCGCGATGACGTCGAGCGTCTGATGGGTGGACGAGAGGCCGACATGATCTTCACCGATCCGCCCTACAACGTGCCCGTCAACGGCCACGTCATGGGCCGCGGCCGGGTCCAGTACCGCGAGTTCGTCATGGGTTCGGGCGAGATGACCGAGGAGGCATTCACGGCCTTCCTGACCGAGAGCCTCGGCCATGCCGTCTCGGTCTCTCGTGATGGGGCCCTGCACTACGTCTGCATGGATTGGCGTCACCTACCGGAGCTGCATGCCGCGACCCGACCGCTCTACGGCGAGCAGAAGAACCTCATCGTGTGGAGCAAAACCAATCCGGGGCAGGGCTCGCTCTACCGCTCGCAGCACGAGCTCATTGCGCTCTACAAAGTCGGCACGGCGAGCCACACTAACAACGTCGAGCTCGGCCGGCACGGCCGCAACCGTTCGAACGTGTGGACCTATTCCGGGGTCAACACCTTCAAGGGCGCGGGCGATCTGGCGCTGCATCCCACGGTCAAGCCGGTGGCCCTGGTCGTCGATGCGATCAAGGACGTGACACGCCGCGGAGCGATCGTCCTCGATCCGTTCTCCGGCAGCGGTACGACCTTGCTGGCTGCGGAGAAGACGGGACGCGAGGCGCGGGTGCTCGAACTCGACCCGGTCTATGTCGATGTCGCTATCCGGCGCTGGCAGACCTTCACGGGACGGGACGCCATTCTCGACGGTACGGACGAGACCTGGGACGAGGTCCGGTCGGCTCGTACGGCCCCTGCCCTGCTCGAGGAGGCTGCGTGATGGCGGACGCTGCGAACACCACTGTGACCAAACCGAAGCGACGCACCGCGTATGAGATCGGGTACGGCAAACCGCCAGCCGACCGTCGCTTCCGGAAGGGCCAGTCCGGCAACCCACGCGGCCGGCCCCGAGGCCACTCGGCACCGCTCGGCCGACGCGATCTTCTGGACGCGTTTACCCAGGCCGCGCGTGAGCCGATTGCCATCACCAAGGATGGCCGCACGATTCGGACGACCCAGATCGAGGCACTCGCCCAGCAACTCACCCGGAAGGCACTGCAGGGCGACATGAAAGCCGCCAAGCTCCTCTTCAATACCATCAAGGCTCTGGCGCCGGCGGATGAGCCCGATGGCATGTCCCATGAGGAACGGCTGAAGACCCTCGACGATCGACCGAAGTATGCTCCCAGCATCGAGGTCAGGTTCGTCGACGCTGGCGATATGCGTTCGAGGCTCGGAGAGACCTTAGCCCCCTCCACCGATGCTTCATAATCCCAATCAACCGGGGAGCCTCATAGCTCTCCGGCCCTTTTTGGCATTTGCCCGAAAGCGATCCCTGTTCCCGCTGATCGGCTTGCCTGTTTCGCCCATACGCGCTCCCTGATGACCAAACTCAATTCCCTGTTCCGCCGCGTAGGGAATTGATCATTAAGTTATTAAATCTGCTGCACTTTTGCTGGGCTAAGACGTGCCTGGGAGCTGCACCACGCCGTTTTCCCTGTTGTTTTCCCTGTTAGCAGGGAAACGGCGCCAGAGACCGGTTCCGACGGGATGCGTGCTCCACCACCTTTTTCCCTTTATGATGCCTCGAAATTGACTCGACGCGAGGACCATTCGAGGGCTACCGGAACCGGAAACGTATTTTGACCCCGCTTGGGTGGGTCGCGGCAAGGGGCGGTCGGAAACGAAACCAACCCACTGTTTGAACCGCGCCGGCCCCGGCGCGCCAGCTTCCGGAGGAACGCCGTCCAGAACGTCTCGGCCTCCGACGAGCCGACGTCCATGCCGAGGACCTCGCGCCGGCCGTCACTGTTGACGCCGACCGTCACGATGACGGCGGCCGAGACGATCCGGTCGTCCTCCAGCCGCTCGGCGCTCTTCTCGTCGTGGGCCGCGCCGGTGAGGCCGCCCACTTCCAACTCCATAAGTCGCTCGGCGGCAAAGCCGATCATTTCGCGCAGCAGATCGGTGTCGGCGCTCTCCTCCATCAGCCCACGCAGGGCCATGATCTCGTCGGTCATCGGAGGGCTCCCCGGTTCGGGGCTGGAAGTCGCAACCCGACCCTACCCGGCAACCGCCGATGACCACCCGTCAGCTACACCACTGCCTGGGACACAGCCATGTCGGGCCATGTTCGGGAAGATCGGGCTCTCGTAATCGCTATCGGTGGTCGTGACATAGCGGCGCCGAACGCGTGGCTGCAGGTCATGGGCGCGCATGAGGCGGCGGACCTTTTTGTGATTCACCCGCCATCCCTGCTGGCGCAGAGCTGCCTGGACGCGGCGCCAGCCGTAGGCTTCGAACGCGTCGCCGACCGCGGCCATAGCCTCGACTCGGGCGGTGTCGTCGGCAGCACGCATCGGAGCGTCGTAGTAGGTGGAGTGCGCCAGACTCATCCGTCGGCATCCCTCCGCAACGGAGAGGCTGCCGGGCCGGTGATTACGGACGTAGGCTCGCTTCTCGGCAACGGTCCGTTGCGCAGAGCTCCCTTTAAAAACTCAAGCTCAAGCGCCTGCCGGCCGACGAGCCGTTCGAGCGCGGCGATGCGCGCCTCGTAGGCTTGGATCGTGTCGTCGGCGGCCGCGTCATCATCGAACGCGCCGGCCTCGTACTTCTGCACTCAGACGCGCACGAGGTTGCGCAAGAGATCGTGGCGCTTGGCCAAGCCGTGCAGCGTCTCGCCGGACAGGTACTCCTGCGCAACCTGACGCTCGAACGCGACGCTATGGGAACGGTGTCGTGCCATGGTCTTCATCCTTCGAAGATCCAACAATCCGGTCAATCAGCCTTGCCCAATCCGTCCACCCCCAGGGCCCCACTCCAAGTATCTCGGCGCAGTTCAGCATGTCGCGATAGGACGTCGTTGCCCGGTGCGTAACGTAGGAAGCGTTCGTCCAGCACCTACTCGGTGAAAAGGACGATGGCGGAGCGTGTGCCCTCTCGTCCCGTCGAACCGTTCAGTCGTTTTCTTCATCGCATCGATCAGAATTACGCGCTTACCGAATTGTAGATCGGACGGCATTCTGAGGGGGCGCTGTCGATGAGGATTCGCGCCGCGAACCCCGCAACCGGACGCGACCGAACCGAGATGCCTGTCCCGGAAGACGCCAACCATGGCCGCCTCAGCGACGACTCCTGCCCCACGTGCCGCTGCCCGCCCTGCCCGTCGCGACGCGCCGGTTTCGGCCGGGCCCGCACGCGCTCGCCCGATGGGGGATGTCGTGCGGCCGCTCGCTGCAGCGATCCTGACACCGCTGGCCTATGCTGCCGAATGGCCTTTCACCGGTGACGGCAATGCCACCTTCTGGACCTGCCTCGCCTTCGTCGGTCCCGTCCCACGGCCTTCTGCTTCTGCGCCGTCAACGCCGCGAGCGCGCGATCTTCGGCGAGGGCGATCTCGAACCTCATGGTCGCGGTGCCAGTCACCGGTCTCGCGCTCTCCATCACAGCCCTGCACGTGGCCCCGAGCCTCGACCTGATCGTCGGTCCTTTGCCATCGTGCTGGGCATCGCCGCGAGCACGTACCGATCCCGTCCCTGACTTCCCCCCGAAACGAGGAGCACTCTTAATGAAGGCCGTCGGTTTTTACACATCCCTGCCGATCGAGAACGAAGTGTCTCTGGTCGATCTCGACCTGCCAGCCCCGACGCCCGGTCCGCGCGATCTGCTCGTCCGCGTGCAGGCCGTCTCGGTGAACCCCGTCGACACAAAGGTCCGCGCCCGCGTCACCCCGGCCGAGGGCCAGCCGCACATCCTCGGCTACGACGCGGTCGGAATCGTCGAGGCGGTCGGCGAAGAGGCCCGACTGTTTCGAACCGGGGATGCCGTGTTCTACGCCGGAGCGCTGGGGCGGCCCGGGACGAATGCCGAGCTCCACTGCGTCGATGAACGCATCGTCGGCCACAAGCCCGCTTCGCTCTCGGCGGCCGAGGCCGCAGCGATGCCGCTGACCGCGATCACCGCCTGGGAAGCTTTGTTCGACCGGCTCGACGTCGGCAAGCCGGTGCCGGGTGCCGCCCGGTCGATCCTCATCATCGGCGGGGCGGGCGGCGTCGGATCCATCGCGACGCAGCTCGCCCGCCAGCTCACGGATCTGACCGTCATCACCACCGCCTCGCGGCCCGAGACCGTCGCCTGGAGCTGCGAGCTCGGTGCCCACCACATCATCGATCACACCCAATCGATCGCTGCCGAGATCGCGGCGCTGGGATTGGGCGCACCGGGCTTCGTGTTCTCGACCACCAACACCGATCAGCACGTGGCCGAGATCGCCGAACTGATCGCGCCGCAGGGTCGCTTCGCGCTGATCGACGATCCGGAGAGCCTCAACGTGGTACCCTTCAAGCGCAAGAGCGTGTCGACCCACTGGGAGTTCATGTTCACGCGCTCGATGTTCGAGACCGCCGACATGGAAGCACAGGGGCGGCTCCTCGACGAGGTTGCGCGCCTCGTGGATGCGGGCACGCTGAAAACCACCTTCGCCGAGAGCTTCGGCCCGATCTCGGCCGGCAACCTTCGGCGTGCGCATGCGCTGATCGAGAGCGGGCGGGCCAAGGGCAAGATCGTCCTGGAGGGCTGGGCATGAGCGGGGCATCGGCCCCGGACAGGCGTAGCATGTTGGCGGGCGCCGGTGCGGCGATGTTGTTCGCGTCTGGGCCAGCCCACTCGGCCCTGGCGAACTCCTGTCCTTCGAGCGCGGCACCGTTCACGCCCTGCCGACGATCACGCAGGGGCCGATGATCCTCCTCTCGATCGACACGCCGCGCCGCGCGCCCACCGATATCATCTTCGTCGATCCCGCCGACGGGGCGCCCGAGACCTTCATGGCCCGCAACGCCCCGGAGGCTTGAGCACCGCTCGCGGTCGGTGGAATGTCGAGGCCGAAAGGGGGCCCGAACGTCCGGCGAGCGCTGTGAAGTTCGACGATCAGGCGATCCTGTTCAGGATTTCGATCGCGAGCGGCTCGCTCAGGAGTTCGTCGAAGCGGGCGGCGAGCGTACGGAAATTCACGCCATCGGCATGGATGTCGAGGGCGGCCTGACTTTCCCAGACCTCGTACATCACGATCGTGCCGGGCCGCTCACGACTTTCGTGAGCCACATAGGCGAGACAGCCGGGTTCCGCGAGCACGGCGGGCACCAGCGCCGCCATGGCCTGAACTAGCGCTGCCTCCTGTCCTTCGCGGGCCACAAGGCGGGCGATCAGATGGACGTGCTCCGACATGATCTGCTTATCCCTGCTTCTGTACCGGCCCCGCCGGACCCCATTATGGTGCGCAACGCCCCAGACGTGCTGATCGTCCGCCGACGCTCAGGCCGCGATGGTGAGCCCGTCATGGCCGGCGAGGCTCTGGCTGAGGAAGGTGATCAGTGGCTCCACGAGGTCGGGTGCCCGGTCTTCGCCGAGTACGCTGACCTCGGTCATGGGCAGGGCCGGCCAGAGCTCGGGCGCCCGCAGGATCTGTATGCCCTCCTGCACGAAGGAGCGCCCGAGCAACGTCACCCCGAGCCCGCCCGCCACCGCTGCCTGGACGCCCATCAGGCTGCTCGCCGTGCACGCGGCGACCCAGTCGCGCCGCACGGAATCGAGGGCCGCGATCATCTGCTCGCGATAGCTGCAGGGGGCCGCCAGCATCACCAGGCGCGCGGGCTTCGTAAAATCGAGCTGATAATCGGCGGAGGCGAGCCAGACGAGGGGCTCGCGCCAGATCACGCGCCCCCGCCCGTTCGCACCACTGCGCTTGACGATGACCGCATCGACCCGGTCCGCGTCGTAGGCTTCGAGGAGGTTGCAGCTCAACCCCGTCATCAGCGCGATATGGACGTCGGGATAGAGGCGGCCGAACCGGGCGAGGAGCTTCGGCAACTGACCGGGGATGAAGTCCTCCGACACACCGAGCCGCAGGGTGCCGCTCGCCGGCGGCTCCCGCCATCCGCGCAGGAACCGGTCGTTGAACTCCAGCATCTGGCGGGCCGCCACGAGCAGGCGCTCGCCGTCCGGCGTCAGTCCAAGCATGCGGCTGGTCCGGTCGAAGACCCGCCGGCCCAGGATCTCCTCGAGGCGCAGGACTTTCTGGCTCACCGCCGATTGCGAGCGATGCACGACGTCGGCGGCGGCCGTGAAACTCCCCGTCTCGGCCACCGCCACGAAGGCCCGCAGCAGGTCGAGTTCCAGATCCGGGTGTCGCATCGCTCCGCCGTCTCCCATGTTCGCAGGCGCGCCAGCTTCGAGACCTGCCTCGCGCAGACCGCCCGCCGGTGCGATGCCCTCAGCCACGCACCGAGGAAGATGCAGACCGGGCGACGGGGCCTTCAAATGTCTCGACATGCTCGTCCGCCGGAAGCACGACAACCCGCGTCTCGACCGGAACGCGGCCGTAGAGATCGATGATGTCTTGGTTGAACATCCGGATACAGCCGGAGGAGACATCGGTGCCGATGGATTGCGGTTCTGTGGTGCCGTGGATGCGGTAGAGCGTATCGCGCGGACCTTCGAACAGGTAGAGCGCGCGCGGTCCTAGCGGGTTGCTGGGACCCCCGGCCATGCCGTTGCGCCACGGCCCGTTGCGGTCCGGTTCCCGTGCGATCATGTCCGCCGTCGGGGTCCAGCGTGGCCACTCGGCCTTGCGTCCCACCCGCGCCGATCCGCTCCAGGCCAGACCGGCCCTGCCGACACCATAACGCAGGGCTCGGCCGTTCTCGCGTACGAGATAGAGAAACTTGTTACCCGGATCGACGACCAGCGTACCCGGCGTTTCGGCGCGCGGATAGGCGACCTCCTGGCGAAAGTAGCGGGGATCGATGCTGCCGATCTCGGTCGCCGAAAGGGGGAAGCGTTCGTCGGGACGCGCACCATACATGGCGGTGAACGCCGCGTTCTGTGGCGGTACCACGGCCTCGCGCCGGGCCTCCATGGTCACGCAGCCACCGCCGGCAAGGCTCACCCAGGCCAGAAGGACGAGGATCGGAAGCATAGGGACGCCTCTACGCCGGAGGGAGGCAGCCGATCCCGACTTAGTCATGAGGCGTGCTACCTTTCCAGAGATGTTCGGCGCCGAAGGCATCGGATGGCCGTCAGACGCTCAGGAAAGATGCCTTTCGTCTAGGCCTGAGGGAAACGCATAGTTCTGATGGGTTTCAGATGACGATCGAATGGACGGCGCGCACCGGTAACTCGTCATCGCCCTCGATGCCGGCTTTCTGAACCTTTACCGCAAGATAGCGACGCCCGACGATCAGGCAGGCACGAGAGTTTTGCTCAACCTGGCCCGTGTTTCGCCGGCCAGACGGTGCAGGACATCCGCGTAGCGCGTGAGCAAGCGCGCAAGAGGCGAGCGCCACAGGCCGTGTCCGTCATCACAGAGCGGATCGTTCACCACGGGACTGCCATCGACGCCCACCAGGACGTTACCGATGTTCGGATCGAGGCCTTGCGGGGATACCGCACGCAAGGACGCAACATAGGCTTCGTATCCGGGCCACGCGGCCCTGAAGTCTTCGCGGATCCCGTCGAAGCTCGCGTGATCGATCCGCGGCTCGTGGGCCGGCCATTCCACCTTGAACCGGTCTCGGACGCCCTCGTCCATCGCGACGCCCGGATGGTCCGCGATGACGGCGTGGGCATAGGCCAGCCACCAGGCATCCCGCGCCGGATTCGTGAGCCGTGAGCCCACGGTCATCAGCGCGCCGCAGCGGCTGACCTGCAGGTCGTGGATACGCGGCGCGTGCGGGCCATCGGAGCCTGCGAACCCCTTGCGAAGCAGGGCCGCATAATCGCCGAACCCATCGGCCTTGCGTGCGAAGCGCACGATGACGTCCGGATGGTCTGGATGCGCATGGACGGTACCATGGTACCCGAATCCGATCTCCGACCAGCCTGTGGCGATGAGCGCGGCATAGGCCTCCGCGGCGGACCGTTCGGCGATACCCAGGACCGCGAGCGAAGGACTGGACGTCCTTCCGTGAGTTCTGAACCCGAACATCGCAGCCACTCCTTCCTGCCGAACGACAATCCGACGCGACGCGCTCTCAGCAGCCGCACAGGTGCGGCGTCGAGGCGGGACCGGACGGGCAGGTCCGGCAAAGGTCCAGGAGACCCTGTCGATGTCGGGGGCAGCGTGACGCGGGTGTCACTCCACTGTCATGGAATGACCGGTGCTTTCGAAAAGTTCAATCCCTATGGGGAAGTAAATCGGCGGTGCGTGGGAATGAGCCAATCTGACCCATCATTGCTCGAGGAGCCGCCATCCCCGCCAGCAGGTCGCGGGCCAGGATCCCCTCCGCCTCGCTTAGTCCAAGCTCTGCAACGGGACGAACGTGCCGACCCGCATGGGCCGGGCCGACCTCTACGTCGTCGAGGACGAGATAGTGCGTGATGTGGTTCCGGCTCGCGTGTTCGGTGATCTCATCACCGCGCCCGGCTTGCTCGGCGGGAAGCATCGCGCCCGTTTCGGCATTCCTGCTCGTCGGCAGGATGGCCGTCCGCCAGTCCGGGTGAAAGCAGTCCTCGGATAGGCCGGCTTCCACCAGTGTCGGGCGGCAATCGTCGACGCGCCATGTGGACGACACGACCACCTTCGCGTCGAACTCCCGTACGAGGGCGGCAACGAGGGCGACCTGGGTCGGGTTGAGCCTGTCCTTCCCGGCTTGCCGTTGAAAGTCCACCGTCGTGACGACGCCGTCCACGTCGAGGTAGATCGTCAGCGCTCCCGCCCCTGTTCGTTCGCTCAAGGGGCCAGTCCCGTTTCGTGAAGCAACCCTGCTTCGGCCGTGGACGCCTACCGCGGGACGCTGCGATCGTCCAGCATCGGGGTCCCGGCCGGCCACGTCGAGGCGCCGCTAGAACACGTGCCGTAGGATGAAGAAGAGGACGCCCGCCAGGGTGATGGCGGCCGGCAGGGTCAGGACCCAGGCCAGCGCCATGTTGCGTACGGTCGACATCTGCAGGCCCGAACCGTTGGCGGCCATGGTGCCGGCGACGCCGCTCGACAGGATGTGCGTGGTCGAGACTGGCAGACCGTAGAGTTCGGCGAGACCGATGGTGCCGGCGGCGACCATCTCGGCGGAAGCGCCCTGCGCGTAGGTGAGATGGGTCTTCCCGATTCTCTCGCCCACGGTGACGACGATGCGCTTCCAGCCGACCATCGTGCCGAGGCCGAGAGCCAGTGCGACGCAGACCTTGACCCAAGTCGGGATGTAGCGTGTCCCATCGTTGAGGAGGCCGGTATAGGCCTTCAGGGTACCGGCCTCGGTTTCCGAGAATGTCGCGCCGTTCTTCGGCAGGAGCCGGATCGCGTCGGCGGCGAGATACATGTCGTTGCGCAGGTTCGACGTCGCCGCAGCCGGCACCTGCTTGATGGCGCCGTAGGCCTTCACGTTATCGGCGATGTCGGTGGAGAGCGCGGCGAGGGCCCCGTACACGGCAGGCTGGTTCAGGTCCTTGGACTTGAGAGCTTCCGAGACTTGCTTGCGGGCCTCGGCGGCGTCAGGCTTCGGCGCGTTCCCGGCATGGCTGGCGAATACCGTGCTGGCGTTCTGGGAGGTCTGGATGAAGGCCGGGGTGGTGTCGTCCGCCATCGTGCGGTTGAGGGCGTAGGCGGTGGGGGCGGCGCCGATGAGGATGAGCATGATCAGGCCCATGCCCTTCTGGCCGTCATTGCCGCCATGGAAGAACGACACGAGCGTGCAGGTCAGGATCAGAAGGCTGCGAATCCACAAAGGCGGCGGGGTTTCGCCCTTGGGGGCCTCGTAGAGATCCTTGCGCCGCACGGTGAATTTGAGGGCCAGCAGCAGCAGGGCGGCGGCGACGAACCCGATGACGGGGCTGAACAGCAGCGCCTTGAACACGCCCAGGGCCTGCGCCCAGTCGACGCCCGAGGTTGCCTGTCCCTCGGGGGCCATCAACTGGTTGGCGAGGCCGACGCCGATGACCGATCCGATCAGGGCATGGGACGACGAGTTCGGCAGGCCGAAAGCCCAGGTGCCCAGGTTCCAGAGGATCGCGGCGATGAGCAGCGCGAAGATCATGGCGTAACCGGCCGACGACCCGACCTGCAGGATCAGTTCCACCGGCAGCAGGGTGACGATGGCATAGGCCACGGCGCCGGAAGACAGCATCACACCGAGGAAGTTGAAGGCGCCCGACCAGATGACCGCGACGAGCGGCGGCATCGAGTGAGTATAGATCACGGTGGCCACGGCATTGGCGGTGTCGTGGAACCCGTTCACGAACTCGAAGGCCAGAGCGATGAGCAGAGCCAGTCCGAGCAGCACGAAGGCGCCGATGGCGAGAGGCGACTGCCCCACCGCGTTCATGTCGGTCACGAGGCTGTAGAGCGCGTAGCCCAGTCCGGCGACCAGGACGAGCAGGAAGGCGATGACGCCGCCCGGATGAATGCCGTGGTCGAGCTTTGGCCCCGTGGCGGGCGCCTTGGCGCCCTGCGGCAGGCCGGTCGGAGCAGCAACGGCGTCGGACATGATGGCCTCAGGACCCGGGGGATCAACGATCCTGCCAGTAGGTCGCGCTCATAACAGTCCTGTGACATGCATTCAAAAAGCACCGATGGCGCTGGATTAAAGTCATCGACATGAACGTACGACGCGAACTCGCTCCGTGAAGCGTGCCAAGTGCAGGCGCTGCTCAACGTTGTCCGAATCCGTCCGGCCCTGTCGGATGGAACGACCACCTTTTTTCTTTGACTCTGACCTCGACCAATCTGCCGGCGCGGAGGCGTTCGTCGCTCATCATTGTTGGCGTCACTGGCCCGTGTCGCCGCAACGCAATTGGGCAATGAGCCAGCGCCCGGCCGGTCCCGGAGGCCGTTCCATCGGGTATACGGCCCACATCGGCAGGAACAGGCCGCCCTTCGGCAAAGCGGCGATGTCGAGCCGCACGAGGTGTCCGACGGCGAGGTCATCCGCCACGACCTCCAGGGGCATCCCGCCCCATCCGAGCCCCGAGCGCAGGAAAGCATGCTTGGCTCCGAGATCGGCCAGCCGCCAGGTCCTTGGCGAGAACACGCCGAACTCGCGCCCCTTCGTCAGCTCGCTGCGGTCGGTCAGGACGAGTTGGACATGCTCGGCCAAGTCGGCGGTCGGGATCGTCCCAGTCCTGCGCGCGAGGGGATGGGCGGGCGAGGCGACCATGACCAGTTCGATCTGGCGCAACGGCTCGCGCGCAAGCTCGGGCGGCAGCAGGGGCGTGGCACCCGCGACCGCGAAAGCGCAGCGCCCGTCGAGGACCGGCGCGATCACCGCCCCCAGGGTCTCGACCTGGATGCGCAGGGGCGTGGAGGGAAAGGTCGGCTGGAACGCGGCCACGGCTTGCGTGAGCACTTGGAACGGGAACAGGACGTCCAGCACGATGCTGACTTCCGCCTCCAGGCCGCCGGCAAGGTCCCGGGCCTGGGCCTTGAACGTCTCGGCGGCCGCTACCGTCGCGCGTGCATGGGCGAGCAGCACGCGGCCCGCCTCAGTCAGGACCGGATAACGGTTCGAGCGGTCGAAGAGCTTGATGCCGGATTGCGTCTCCAGGTTTGCCAGAGACTGGCTGACCAGCGACTGCGCCCGCCCGAGCTTGCGTGCGGCTGCGGAGAAGCTGCCGGTATCAACCGCGGCGACGAAAGTCCGGAGTTGATCGAGGGTGAGTTGGTCGAGCATCCATCTGTCCAGGTGATGGTATGCATCGAAAGATATAGGCTTCGATGGGGGATGGAAGGGGCCTACGGCTTAGCGCACAGCCGAGCCGGTCCGGAGTTCGGCGACATCGAACTGGATGTTCCTCATGTCACAGACCCTCACGGCCACCTCTGCTCCGTCGCGCAAGCTCACCATTGCGACATGGTCGTTGCAGATCCTGCTCGCTCTCGTGTTCCTGGCGGCGGGCGGCGCCAAACTCGCCGGGGTGCCGATGATGGTGCAGGTCTATGACCTCATCGGCGTCGGCCAATGGTTCCGCATCGTCACCGGCCTCGTGGAAGTCGCAGGCGCCGTCGCCCTCCTGATCCCCGGCTACGCGGCCTTTGCCGCCCTCTGGCTGGCCTGCACCATGGTCGGTGCCATCATCGCCCATCTGGTCGTTCTACCCACGCCGGTGGCCCCGGCTGCCGTGCTGCTTGCCCTCACCGGAACCCTGACCTGGCTGCGCCGAGACCAGGTCCTCTCGGTCCTGGGGCGCCGTCGCTGAGTAAGGGGCCGTTGCCCGGGATGGCCGCGGCCGACGCGAACGGATGCGGTGCCATCGCAAAGGGGCCGCGCTCCCATTCTCGCCTCATCGATCTGCACGCTTCTTCCATCTGATCGCACCAGAGAGACCGTCCGCCATGGAACTCGGCATCGACAGCTTCGCCGTCACCCTTCCCGATCCGGAAACGGGCCGGTCCCTTCCGGCGGCCGAGCGCATGGCGCGTCTGCTCGCGGAAGTGGAGGTGGCCGACCGGGCCGGGCTCGACGTGTTCGGTATCGGTGAGCACCACCGCGCCGAATTCCTCGATGCGGCTCCGGCCGTCATCCTCGCGGCCGCGGCGGCACGCACGAGCCGGATCCGATTGACAAGCGCCGTCACGGTGTTGAGCGCGGCCGACCCGGTCCGCGTCTTTCAGGAGTTCGCTACCCTCGACCTGATCGCCAAGGGCCGGGCGGAGATCGTGGTCGGGCGCGGCTCCTTCGGCGAGGCCTACCCGCTCTTCGGGTTCGCCGCCGAGGATTACGACGCCCTCTTCGCGGAGAAGCTCGACCTGCTTCTAACGCTGCGCGAGCGGACCCATGTCACCTGGCGCGGCCGGTTCCGCCCGCCGCTCACCGGCCAAGGCGTCTATCCGCGTCCGCACCAGGAGACGCTTCCGATCTGGATCGGTGTGGGTGGAACACCGGCCTCCTTCGCACGCGCCGGCACCCTCGGCCTGCCGCTGATGGTGGCCATCATCGGCGGTAGCTTCCAACGCTTTCGCCCCCTGGTCGACCTTTACCGCGAAGCCGGCCGCCAGGCGGGCCATGCACCGGAGAGCCTCAAGGTCGGCGTGCATGCCGTCGGTTTCGTCGCCGACACCGACGGGGCCGCGCAGGAGGCGTTCTATCCCGGCTGGGCTCAGCTGTTCGGAAAGATCGGGGCGGAACGGGGATGGCCGAACACGAACCAGCGTGAGCAATTCGAAGCCATGTGCGGCCCCTACGGCGCCTACCTGATCGGAGCGCCGGACACGGTTGCGGCGAAGGTGGCGACGGCCAGCGCCGCGCTCGGTGGCATATCCCGTCTGACCTTCCAGATGAGTTCGGCGATGCAGGAGCCGGATGCCATGCAGCGATCCATCTCATTGCTCGGCACCGAGGTGATACCGCGGGTGAAAGCGTTGTCGTCGGCCTCGTGACGGCGCCCTGCCCCAGGCGCAGGGTCCCGTTCTTGGAACGACACCGTTCAGGCCGGCACGTGGGTGGGCGCCGTCCCGAGGCCGAGATAGAACGTCTTGATGTCGTCGCGCCCACGAAGTTCGGCGGCGGTGCCGGTGAGGACGCTGCGTCCATTCTCCAGCACGACCGCCCGGTCCGCATGGCGCAGCGCGACGGTGACGTTCTGCTCGGCGACCAGGATCGTCAGTCCCTCGTCGCGGTTGAGGCGCACGAGGGTGCGAAAGATCTCGGCCACCACCTGCGGAGCGAGGCCCATGGAGGGTTCGTCGAGGACGAGCAGGCGCGGACGACCCATCAGGGCACGCCCGATCGCCACCATCTGTTGTTCGCCGCCGGAGATCAGCCCGGCCAGAATCCGGCGCTTCTGCAGCAGGCGCGGGAAGATTGCGTAGATCCGCGCGAGGTCGGACCGAATGGCGGATCGGTTCGAGCCGCGCCCGAGCCCACCGGTGACGAGGTTCTCCTCCACGCTGAGCCCACGGAAGCAGTGGCGGCCTTCGAGCACCCCGACGAGGCCCGCCCGCACCAGGGCGTCGGTGGGTGTCCGGGACACGTCCTGTCCGTCATAGACGACGCGGCCCGCCGTCACCTGCCCGCGTTCGGCCGGCAGGAGGTTCGAGACCGCCTTGAGGACGGTGGTCTTGCCGGCGCCGTTGGAGCCCACGAGGGCGACGATCTCGCCCGCCGCGACGGCGAGGTCGACGCCCGAGAGGGCGCGGACGGCGCCGCCATAGCGGGCCTCCAGCGCCTCGACGCGCAGCAGCGGCGTGCCGGTCACGGAGTGGCCGCCGCGGCGTGGGTCGCATTCTCCTCGGCGGCACAGTTGCGCGGCGTGATGCCGTGCTCCTTGGCGTAGGTCGCCGACGAGGCCTCGATGATCGGGCGCAGGGTCGCCCAGTCGGGGGCGATCCAGTCGGAGACCACCTTCCATTTCGCCCCGTCCCATTGCTGGAAGGTAACGCGGCCATCGCCCTCGTGGTTGGCGCAGGTGACGTTGATGGAGTGGAACAGGCCCTTGGCGCCCAAAGCCGCGACGCGGGCTTCGTCGAGACGCAGGTGCTCGAAGCCCCAGCGGACCTCGTCTCCGGTGAGCGTCCGCTTGCCGAACTTCGCTTGCGCCGCCCGCACCGCCTCGACGTTGAGGATGCCGTTCACGATGCCGAGGTTGTGGTAGACGCTGCCGATGCGCTTCTTGTCGGCGAGATTGCCGGTATTGCCGTCGTAGACGGTCTTGATGATGTCCTTCAGCACCGGATATTCGGCGCCCGACGCCTGCGTGGTGATGGCGACGTAGCCCTTGGCGGCCTCTCCTGCCGGGATCACGTCCTCCTCCGAGTTGGACCAGACGTTGCCGACGATGCGGTTGGCGGGAAAGCCCGTCTTCTGGGCGGTCTTCAACGCCACCGGGTTCATCACGCCCCAGCCGCGCAGGACCACATAGTCCGGCTTGAGGCGGCGGATGGTCAGCCATTGCGATTGCTGCTCGTTACCGGGATGCGGCACCTCGATCTGCTCGACCTTGAAGCCGTGCTTCTTGGCGAGGAGCTCATAGATCGGGATCGTCTCCTTGCCGTACGGCGAGCCATGATAGAGCACCGCGATGGTCTTGCCCTTGAGCCTGTCGAGTTCACCCTCGCGGCTCCCGAGATATTCGACGATGCCGGATGTCTCGCTGTAGGGGTTGAGGAGGAGCGGGAAGACGTAGGGGAAGACCCGGCCATCGGTGGAATCGGTGCGGCCGTGATTGATCGTGATCAGCGGCACCTTGTCCTTGGTGATCCGGTCGACCATCGCATAGGCGATTCCCACAGAGAGCGGGTTCCAGGCTGCGATGCCGGAACGGGATTTGACCCGCTCATAGACCTCGACCCCGCGCTCCACCTCATACTGGGTCTCGCCCTCGCTCCAGGTCAGCTTGACCCCGTTCACGCCGCCGTCGCGGGTGTTGATCAGGTTCAGGTAATCGATGAAGCCACCGAAGAAGCCGGTTCCACCGGCCGCATAGGGCCCCACCCGGTAACTCTGCAGGGGGAAATGCTGTTCGTCGGCGCCGGCCGAACCGGTGAGCGCGACGAGGGCGGTCCCGGCGACGAGCACGGAACGCAGGGCGGTTCTGAATGCGGGCATGGGAAGTCCCTTAGTTCGCTGGTCTCAGGAGTTTGAACGGTCAGGCCGAGGGGCGTAGGCGGCACACGGCGCGGTCGAGGAGCGCACTGAGCCCGGCGGGTTCGCGGATCAGGAAGGCGACGATCAGGATTCCGAGGACGATGCGCTGACACATCTCCAGCGTGCCGGAATCGAACCCGTCGCCGAGTAAGGCTGCGCCGAACCGTGACAACAGCAACGGCAGGATGACGATGAGCCCCGCGCCCAGGAAGGCGCCGCGCAGGGTGCCGAGGCCGCCGATGATGACGATGAACAGGATCTGGAAGGAGCGGTCGAGGTTGAACCCTGCCGGCTCCACCGTGCGCAGGTAGGCGAAGGCCCAGAGCACACCCGCTACGCCGATGATGAAGGAGGACAGCCCGAAAGCGAGGAGCTTGGTGCGCGCCACCTTCACGCCGATGACGCGGGCGGCGGTCTCGTTGTCACGCACGGCCACGAAGCTGCGGCCCGTCGGCGATGTGACGAGGCGCCAGGCCAGGACCGTCAGCAGCGCCACCACGGTGAGCGAGAACAGGTAGCGGCCACGGGCATCCTCGAAGGACAGGCCGCCGACGACCAGCGGCGGCGCGCTGATGACTCCGGATGGGCTGTCGTTGGAGAGCCAGCTGAAGCGGTTCAGCACCCAGGCCACGAAGAACTGCACCGCCAGCGTCGAGACGGCGAGGTAGAAGCCGCGCAGCCGCAGGGCCGGCAGGCCGGCCACCAGCCCCGCCAGGGCGGCGACGAGCCCGGCCAGCACGATGGTCGCCGGCAGCGGCAGGAAGGGCAGCCGCAGCGACAGGTTGAAGGCGGCATAGGCCCCCACCGCCATGAAGGCAGAGGACCCGAGCGAGAGCTGGCCGGCATAGCCGGTGAGCAGGTTGAGTCCGAGGGCCGCCAGCGACAGGGCCAGGAACGGCGTCAGGATCGCCTCGTAGAGGTAGCTGCTGCCGACGAGCGGAACGATCCCATAGGCGATCGTCAGAAGAAGAACGACGCCGATGCCCTTGGCGGATAGGCGCGGCAGGGACTTGTCCAGCGGAGTAGAGGTGGCGGCCATGGCGCTCAGACCCGCTCGACGCTGCGCATGCCGAACAGCCCCGAGGGCTTCAGCAGCAGGAAGCCCAAAGCCGCGACATAGGCGATCCAGCCCTCGATACCGCTGCCGATGACCGGCCCGAGATAGACTTCCGACAGCTTCTCCACCGCGCCGACGATGAGGCCGGCGACGATGGCGCCGAGGATCGAATCGAAACCGCCGAGCACGAGGACCGGCAGGGCCTTCAGCACCACCAGGGAGAGCGAGAATTGCACGCCGAGGCGCGCTCCCCAGAGTAGTCCAGCCACCAGGGCGACGATGCCCGACGCGATCCAGACCGCGGCCCAGATCCGGGGCAGGCGCAGGCCGGTGTTCAGAGCCGCCAGCGGATCGTCCGCCACCGCACGGAAGGCGAGGCCGGTGCGGGTGTAGCGAAAGAACAGGCTCAGCACGGCTACCATCAGCCCGGCGACGGCTGCGGCGAACAGGTCGAAGCGGCTGACGAGGATGCCGGCGAGGTCGATCGGCGTATCGTCGATGCCGAGATCGAGCCCGTGTACCTGCGTGCCCCAGGCGAGCTGGGCGGCTCCCTCGATGACGTAGGCGACGCCGAGCGTCGCCATGAAGAGAGTGATCGGCGGCTGGTTGACCAGGGGCCGCAGGACGGCGCGTTCGATGGCGAGCCCGAGGAGGGCCATGACCGCCAGGGTCGCGGCAAAGGCGCCGATGAAGGGCACGCCCCGTTCCGTAAGGCTGACGAAGGTCAGTGCCGCGAACAGCAGCATCGCGCCTTGCGCGAAGTTGAGCACGCCGGAGGTCTTGTAGATCAGCACGAAGCCGATCGCGACCAGCGCATACATGACCCCGGACAGCAGACCGCCGACCAGCACCTCGACGAAGAAGGCGAGATCGGGATTCATGCGCCGGCCTCGAAGGCGAGGCCGAGATAGGCGGCGATGACGGCGGGATCGGCCTGGACCTCGGTCGGCGTCCCGGAGGCGATGCGCCGCCCGTGATCGAGGACGGTGACGCGATCCGACAGGCTCATCACCACGCCGACATCGTGCTCGATCAGTACGATGGTGGTGCCGGTGGAGTCCCGCGCGGCGCGAATATCACCGCTCATCCGCTGTTTCTCGGTGGCCGTCATCCCGGCCATGGGCTCGTCGAGCAGCAGGAGGCGCGGCTTGGCTACCAGGGCGCGGGCGAGCTCGACCCGCTTCTGCACACCATAGGGGAGCGTGCCAACGAGCCGGTCGCGTATGTCGGCGAGGTCGAGCGCGGCGATGACGGCCTCGGCCCGCTCCCGGTGCTCGCGCGCTTCGCGACGCGCATGGGGAAGTCCGAGGACCTGCGCACCAAGCCCGGCGGACTGGCGGTCGACCAGCCCGATCGTCACCGTATCGAGGACGGTAAGACCCCGGAACAGCGCCAGGTTCTGGAAGGTGCGGGCCACACCGAGGCGGGCGAGGTGCCGCGTCGGCACGCGGGAAAAGCGGTCGTCGCCGATCCGGATCGCTCCGGAATCCGGCGCGTAAAGCCCGCTGATCGCGTTGATCAGGGAGGATTTACCGGCTCCGTTCGGGCCGATGACCGCATGGATCTCCCCCTCCCCGACCGACAGATCCACGGCATCGAGCGCCACGGTCCCACCGAACCCGAGCGACACGCCTTCGACTACAAGGAAGGGAGCATCCTCCTCGACGATCCTGGGGTGGAGCCGTTGGCGGGAAGCGGGAAGGCTCACGGATCGTGGCCGATCGACGAGATGCGGCCGGACAGCAACATTCATGATGAGAGAAGCGTTTCCGGGGGCGAGGTGATGCATTCACGTCAATGAATCGAGATCATGACGCGATAAAGCCAGTCTCATGGGATAGATGATACTCTTAACGGATCATCGATAGGCCCAGCTTCATCTATAAATCTAAATCTGTCAAAAGGATAAGGAGCTATATTTCGAGCGCTTTTACCTCATTCGTTCCATGCGAGCCGTGATCGGGAGATTGATTCTGCTCAGGCTATCCGTGCGCTCTCTTATTCTTGAAGCGCGCCTGTCGGCACCGCGCCGGTTGATCAGGGGGCGCGATCGATAGACGATCCGAGCACAAAGCGGATTCTTGAAGTTGCGCGTGTCCGTCCCGCCTCAGGAGTTCGGTATTCCCCACCGAACTCCTGGAGCCTGACGGCCGGTGTCCCAAATGGCATCAGGCGGACGCAGCGATCCCGGCGGCAAAATCGCGATAGGACCGCAACGGACGACCCAGACGTTTGGTGAGGCGATCGATGTCGCCGGTCTCCGGCCGCATCCCGATGTCGAGAAAGCGATCGCACATCAGGCGCATGTCGAAGGCCATCCAGCTCGGCACGTGCTGCTGCCGCAGGTTCTGCTCGAAGGCGCCGGTGTCGTCATCGCCATACGCGACCGGGCGGCCCAGAATTTCAGACCAGATGGCGGCGACGTCCGCACCGGTCAGCGTCTCGGGACCGACGAGATTGATCCGGTCGAAGGGGAGCGGTGTGCTGGACCGCTCGCGGCGGATGAGTTCGAGGGCGGCGATCTCGCCGATATCGGCCGCATCGATCATCGCGAGGCCCTTGGCCCCGATCGGCATCGGGTACACGCCGTAGCCGAGCACGACGTCCTTGATCAGGGCATCGTTGTTCATGAAGTAGGCCGGGCGCAGGATCGTGGCGTTGAAGCCCATTCCCTCGATCATCCGCTCGACGCCGAACTTGCCCGCGAAATGCGGCACGTTCACGTAGAGGTCGCTATGGATCACCGACAGGTAGACGATCCGCTCGATCCCGGCCTCGCGGGCGAGGTTGAGGGCGATCAGGGCCTGGGTGAATTCGTCCGGCACCACAGCGTTCAGCAGGAACAGGGTGGAGATTCCCGACAGGGCGTTCCGCAAGGTGTCGACGTCGAGCAGGTCGCCCTGGACCACGGCCACGCCCGCCGGAAGCTCCGCTTTTACGGGGTCGCGGACGAGTGCGCGGACATCGGCGCCACGCTGGACGAGGTGGTTGATGACGTGGCGGCCGACGGTGCCGGTCGCGCCGGTGACGAGGATGGTCATGGGGGTCACTCCAAGGTTGTTTCAAACGACACCCGGAGAATGAGGGGCCCACTCGTGGTTCGATAGACTGTCTGTTAGGACGGTCCGTCTCACAGGTGGAACGTATGGACCTCCTCGCCCTCGCCGATTTCAACCTCGTCGCCCGGCACGGGGGGTTCGGCCGGGCTGCCCGCGCCTCTGGACGCCCGAAGGCGACCCTGTCCCGCCGGGTCGGGGAGCTGGAGGCCAGCCTCGCCCTGCGCCTGTTCGAACGGGGCGCGCGCAGCCTGAAGCTGACGGAGGAAGGCCGCGCCCTTCACGAGCGGACGCGGGTGCTGCTCACCGAACTCGACGAAGCGGCGTCGGCCATCGCCACGGGCGGAGACAGGCCACGCGGACGCTTGCGCATCAGCGCGCCCGTGCTGTTCTCACAGACCGCGATGGGCAGGCTCGCGGTCGATTTCGGGTTGAAATATCCCGACATCCGGCTGGAGATCACCACGGAGGACCGGGCCGTCGATATGGTGGAAGAGGGCTACGACCTGGCGATCCGGGTCAACCCGGAACCGGACGAGACTCTGGTCGGCCGTATCTTCTTGCGGGACCGGCTAGTGGTCGTGGCGAGCCCGGGCCTGGACCGGCCGGGAGAAGGGGCGACCGTGCCCGGTGTCATCCGCGGTCCGATCGGAGGACCGCTGACCTGGGACATGCGATCGTCCGGCGGTAAGTCGAGCGTCACCGTCGATCCGGTGCTCGGCCTGTCATCGCTCATGATGGTCCGCGATGCGGTCCGCGCCGGGCTCGGCGCCGGACGCCTGCCGATCTCGCTCGTCAGCCGCGATCTGGCGGCCGGCAGGATGGTTCTCTGGGGCGATCTCGACCGGCCGGAGATCGCCCTCTGGACGCTCTACCCGTCGCGGCGGCTGCTGAGCGCACGTGTCTCCGCCTTCCTCGTCCATCTGAAGGAGGCCTTCCCGATGGGGACCGCCGATGAGCTCGCGGCGCATATCGATGGATAGCAGCGAGGCCCCTGCCCCGGCGACGGAGCCCGACGGTCTTTCATCCGGCGCCCATGCCGAATGTTTCAGCGGATGAGCGCTTCGGCGATCTTCTCAGGCTCGACCGGCGCTTCGACCCTGACCACAACCGCGAAGCGTGCCGGTAAGCCGGCTCCGTCGCAATCACGGCGCAACGCATCGACCCGGGCATACTCGTCCTCGACCACGAGGATCACGCGGCTTGCCCAGGGGCTCGATTCCATCGTCACCCCAGATCTTGTGCCTGGGCATGATCGATGAGTGGCAAATCGATGGTGCAGTGCAGGTCCGTCGAGGAGAGGTCGTAGGTGGTGCGTGCCTGCATGACGTAGGGCAATGCCCGCTCGATCAATTCGCGGCCGTAGCCGCCGGCCTTCGCGATCGGACCCTCTTCCTCCAGCACATGTTCGAGCCCGGTCTCCCGCCACTCCAACACGAGGCGCTCGCCTTCCTCGCCCGCATAGGTCCGCCACGTCACCTCCAGGCGGCCCGCCTCGGTGGTGAGCGCCCCGTATTTGCGGGCATTCGTGGCGAGTTCGTGCAAGGCCAGCGCGAAGATCTCCACCGTGCGCTTGCGCAGGCGTACCTTCGGACCCGACAACAGGACGCGCTCGGGCATGTTGGCGGCGCCGAGGGCGTCGAGCTCCGCACGGAGCACCGCGTCCATGGTGATCGGCTCGTTATCCGCGCGGGATAGAACGCCTTGCACACGCGAGAGCGCGGACAGCCGGTTCGTGAAGGCCACCTCGAAATCCTCGAGCGTCTCGCTGGAGCGCAGCGTCTGTCCAGCGATGGACCGGACCACGCCGAGCAGGTTCCGGGTGCGGTGCTGCAATTCGGCGACCATGACCTTCTGGCGTTCCTGGTAGGTGCGCAGGTCGTCCACATCGGTGGAGGTGCCGAGCCACTCGACGATTCTCCCCCTTTCGTCATGGACCGGTGTCGCGCGCGTCTGGAACCAGGAATAACGGTCCTCCGCCGCATTGCGGATCCTGTAATTGACCACGAGCGTGCCCAAACGCTCCGCCTCCTCCCAACGCGCGAGGGTCTCATCACGGTCGTCAGGGTGGAGAGCGGCGACCCAGCCGTGACCGAGGCTGTCCGCCTCGGACTGCCCCGTATAGGCGCCCCATTGCGGGCTGGCCCAGGTCCATTGGCCGCCATCGACCGCCCGCCAGACCAGCTGTGGGACGCCCTCGATCAACGCGCGCTGGCGGGCCTCGCTCTCACGCAGGGCATCCTCGGCGCGTTTGCGCGTGGTGACATCCGTCGCCGAGCCGAACCATTCGATGATGTTGCCGTCGCCGTCGAAGACCGGGATGGCCCGCGAATGCGTCCATCCCACCGTGCCGTCGAGACGTCGGACCCTGTGCTCCAGGTCGAACGAACGCTTCGCGGCGTTGGCCGCCTCGATCTCGGCACGGACCTGCGCCTGATCCTCTTCCGGGATGTACCGGGTGACCCAGCTCTGGTCGGGATCGTCCGTATCGGGCAGGAACCCTCCGCCAGAGAGTTCGTGCATCATGTCCCAGGCCGGACTCATCCGGTAGAGTACCTGCGAACTGGCCTGTACGAGCGCCCGCAACTGCTGCTCCGATCGGCTCTGTGCCGCCTCGGCTATGCGACGCGCGGTAATGTCGACGAAGGTCATGACGGTGCCGTCGATGCGATCCTCCACGGTGCGGTAGGGTCTGAGCCGCATCATGAACCATTGCCCGGCCCTGCTGCGGACCTCGTTCTCAACCGGCACGAGGTCCTTCAGCACCCGGTTGGTGTCCGCCTCGATCCCGTCATACTCCAGGCGGTGCGTGAAATCGGTGATCGTACGCCCGATATCGGCTTTCGTGATGTTGAAGAGTTCCGCGATGGGTGGCGTGAACATCTTGATGCGCAGGTTGGCATCGAGGAACAAAGTGCCGATTTCCGTCGCGTAGGTGAGATTTTGCAAGTCGCTATGCGCCACCGAGATGCTGGCCAGCTTGCTCTTCATCTCGGCATTGACGGTGTGAAGCTCCTCGTTGATCGATTGGAGCTCCTCTTTCGAGGTCTCGAGCTCCTCTGCCGTCGAGCGATACTCCTCGTTGATCGATTGCAGCTCCTCGTTGGTGGCACGAAGATCCTGGATCGACGCTTCGTGCCCGCTGCGGCTGGCGATCAGGGCTTCCTGGGCAGCCCTCAACTCGGCATGAAGGCGGCGAACCTCGTCGGGCTGGGTGTCGGTTGCGGCCTCTGACGTGTCATCGCCGCGCACGCGGCCGCCATCCAGGAAGAACACGAGCGCGCGCGTCCCCATATGCGCCTCGCTGGGAACGGGGACGACGTGCATGGCGATCCTGCGCCGCTCGCTGTCGAACGCGACCACGGTCGGATGGGTGAGCGTCGGTTCTTTCTGGTCGAGGGCGCGGGTCAGCGCCAGCCTGAGATCGAGCCGTAGCTCCGGCCGCACCACCGTGGGGAGCTGGTTGGAGACCGGCCCGGCCGAGTGGAGGAGGAAGCGCCCCGCATTCGCCGAGAGGTGCAGGATGTGCTGAACGTCGTCCACGAGCACGCTCGCGGGCGCGCTCTGTTCCAGAGCGGACAGGTGCAGCGTGGCCGACCTGTCCCCATTCTCGTTGCGCGCGGGCGCAGCGTGATCCGGGGGCATGAACCGTTCGGGCACGGCGAATTGCGGCAGGATCGGCAGTGTGCGGGCCGCATTCGGCCGGGAGCAGTAGATGCGCGCTTCCCGGTCCAGGGGGGCGAACTGATCCGTTGCCGCGTCCACGGTCTCGGCCGACCCCAAGAACAGGTAGCGTCCCGGCTTGAGGCCGTAATGGAAGATCGCGCAGAGCTGCTGCTGCAGGCTGCGCTCGAGGTAGATCAGGAGGTTGCGGCAGGTGATGAGATCGAGCCGCATGAAGGGCGGCTCCTTGATGACGCTGTGCGTGGCGAACATGACGCTGTCGCGCAGCTCCTTGCGCACACGGTAATGCGAGCCTTCGTCGACGAAGAACTGAGTGAGGCGTTCATTGGAGACGTCGGCCTCGATCGAGCGCGGGTAGCGCCCCTCCCGTGCGATCCCGAGCGCGGTATCATCGAGATCCGTGGCGAAGATCTGGATCTGCGGATGGAGCTTCCGCCGCGCAGCCTCCTCATGCAGCAGGATCGCGAGGCTGTACGCTTCCTCTCCGGTGGCACAACCCACCACCCAGGCCCGAAGATTCTCTCCCTTTTCGGGCCCGAGATCGTCGAAGAGCGGTCGGATCGTCTGGTGCCTCAAGGCCTCGAAAGCCTGCGGGTCGCGGAAGAACTGCGTCACCGAGATCAGAAGATCGGTGAAGAGTTCTTTCGCTTCCTCGGGAGTGGCCAGAAGGTGATTGGCATAGTCCGCGAGCGTATCCGTGCGGCAGACTTGCATGCGTCGGATCACGCGCCGCATCACGGTGGCCCGCTTGTAGCCTGAGAAATCGTGGCCCAGGCGGGCGCGAAGGAACGCCACGATGCGCCGAAGCTCGTTGGCGCTGGCGTCCATGTCGAGAGAGCGGACGGCCTCCTTGCTATGGGCCAACTCCACCACGCGCTCGGCCAGGCGGGCCAGCGGCGCGACGAAATCGGCCGTCCCCGTGGAGATGGCGTTCTGCGGCATGGAGGCGAAGCTGGCTTCCGCCGGCTCCTGCACCATGACGACGCCCCCGCCCTCCCTGATGGCCTGGATACCCACCGATCCATCGGCGCCGGCGCCCGACAGGATGATGGCGATGCCGTCGCCACGGGCGGCGGCGACGGAGCGGAAGAACATGTCGATGGGCGAGCGCCGGCCGCGCGGCTCGCTGAACTCCCGTGCCGTGACGCTGTCGCCATCGATGACGAGTTCGCGGTCGGGCGGGATCACGTAGACGCAATTGGGCTTGAGGGTCGGCCTGTCCTGGATCTGGTTGACGGGCATCCGGGTGCAGCCCGACAGGATGTCGGCGAGCATGCTCGGGTGGTCGGGTGCGAGGTGAAGAATGACGACGTGGGCGAGGCCGAGATCCGGCGGGAGTTGCCGGAACAGGCCCTGCAGCGCCGCGATGCCGCCCGCCGAGGCGCCGATGGCGCAAACGGGTACGAATTTCGGAGAGGGAAATGCGTGAGATTCGGGGTCGTACATGTGGCCCTATCCGTGGCGGCTGACCGATCTCTTAGCGAGAACTCGGGCAGATACCCAACGGTCGAGTCCGCTTCTGTTTTCCCCACACTGGTGAAAAACCGGCTCGCCGGCTCGTCCTGCACCGCGTCGGGTCGTCCACGTTGGGGCGTCCACGGGCCCGAACCCTTGCGAGGAGGGAGCCTCGACGGAACCGAGCACCCGCTATCCGGCCGGAACCCATGAGCACATGGGCCGGATGATCTTCGATGATCAGGGCGAGCGGGGCCAAAGCAGGCCCGGCGGCGGAGGAGCGTGAGAGCACCATATCGCCCCCGATCTACGGACCGGCGGGCCTCGCGGCGAGAACCCTGCTCTCAGCGAGGAAGGCGTCCGCATCTGCGGAGGGAGGGTGGCTCGACCGATACCGGACCGTCGAGGCGGGTTGCGTCGGCGCTTCGCCGACGCCGAAATCCTATGCGGCGGACCGCTCGCCGAGATGCAGATAGTCCGCATCGAATTCGGCGAGACGCTTCAGGCGCGGCCAGTCGAGGATCCTCAGGGTCCGACCCTTGAGCTCGATCAGCCCGCGCCGTCGAAGCTCCTGTAGCGAACGGTTGACGTGGACGGTGGTCATTCCCGTCGTATCCGCGAGCTGGTTCTGTGTGACGGGCAGGTCGCAGCTTTGGTTGGTTCCGACACCCGCGGCCTGAAAGCGGGTGATCAGTTCGCAGAACAGATGGGCGATCCGCTCCAGCGCCGTTCGCTGACCGACATTGACCAGCCACTCGTGCAGGGTCGCCTCATCCACGAGACTTGCCATCCGCAAGGCCCGCGCGATGGCCGGATGATGCTCCATGAGATCCTTCACGACAGTCACCGGGATCCGCACCACCTCGCAGGCGGAGAGCGTGGCGAGGGTGTGATCCATGCGGTTCATGAGCGCCACATCGAGATCGCAGGTGTCGCCGGGCACGAGATAGGCGGTGATCTGGCGGGCGCCGCTGGAGCGCTGCTTGTAGCGGCAGGCGATCCCACTCATCACGAGATGGACGCCATCCGGTGGGTCGCCCGCCCGGACGAAATCGGTATGCGGCGCGATGGGGCGAGGATTGGCGCTGATCCGTTCCAGGATCTCCCGGTCGGCCTGGGAGAGCGTCACGAACCCCTCCAGCTTGCGGATGAAGGGGTTGCTCCGGCCCTCGACCGGTTGAAGCCTCCGAATAGGCGTCACGACCTCGGCGCTCATCGGTGGGGGCGCTTTGGTGAGGCTGTCCAGCAGCGCGATGATATCGTTGGGCAGAGCCGGTTTGGTCAGCCAGGGCAGGTTCTGGAAGTCCGAGGCACGAGGCTCGTCCTGCTGGAAACCGGAATGGACGAGGATGGGAATTCTGCGTTGGCGCAATTCGCGGCCCAATACGGTGCAGAAGCCGTCCCTAAGCTTCACGTCCACCACCGCGAGGGCGGGACTGGCCAGGTCGATGGCGGCCAGTGCCTCGGGCGTCGTCGCGAATGGCCCCAGCACGCGGTAGCCCGCCCCCATCAGAGCGTCGCTGAGGTCCTCCGCTATGAGAAAATCCGGTTCGGCTAAGAGCACCGTCGGTTGTCGGGCTGCAAGGTCCATGTCCGGGCTCCAAAAATGAAGGCCACCTGTCATCTGACGAGCAAAATCGTATACCCAGGTTTAAACATGATCTGAATTGACAGTAAATAAAACAAAGCGTCCGGTGCGGTATCGAACTTACGTCGGATACGCTGGTCAGTTTCGGTTAATCTATGACAGTTTGCCAAATGTTATTGAGATCATCTGTTATCCGTGCCATGACTTAGCGATCGCCTGCAACGATGTCCGAGCGTAGGCGGCTAAGAGACGCCGAGCTCTTGCTCCGACGAGGAGGCAAGGGCCCATGGCTCACATCCAGCAATCTGCCGTGCGCAATCGCCTGCTGAAGGTCATGACCGGTGAGGATTTCGCCCGGCTCCAGCCTCATCTGGAACCCGTTGACTTGCTGGTCGATCAGACGCTGATCGAAGCCAATATCCGAACCGAGTACCCGTACTTCCTGGAGAGCGGTCTCGGTTCGATTGCGGCCGACGGTACCAACGGCCGGGTCGAGATCGGGATCATCGGCCGAGAGGGCGTGGTCGGTGCGTCGCATGTGCTGCTCGGCTCGGACCGTGTCCCCTACCGGCACTTCGTGCAGATGGCGGGTCACGCCTTGTCGATCCGCGCCGGGATCGTCAGCGCGGCGGTGGACGAGAGCCCGACCCTCCGCAAGCTGCTCCTCCGCTACGTTCTGACCGAGATGATCCAGGTGCGGCAGACGGCGATCGTCAACGCCACCTTTGAGATCGAGGTGCGCCTCGCACGCTGGCTGCTCATGTGCCACGATCGTGCAGAAGGCGATGAACTGCTGCTCAAGCACGAGTTCCTGTCGATGATGCTGGGCGTGCGGCGCTCAGGCGTCACCCTGGCCATGCAGCAGCTCGAAGGGGCCGGTCGTATCCGGGCACGGCGCGGGCGCATCACCGTGCTGGATCGGGAGCTCTTGGAGGAGATGGCCAATGGCAGCTACGGCACGCCCGAGGCCGAGTATGCCCGCCTGATCGAAGGCGCCTGACATGCCCCGGTATTTCTTCAACCTTCGCTATGGTGCGGGCCTCGGCAAGCTGGCGGTCGATCCGGAGGGAGATGAACTGGCCGATCTGGACGCCGCGCGCCAGCATGCGTTGCAATGTGCCCGCGAGCTGGTCGCTGGATCTCGCTCGTTTGCCGTGCGGGATTGGTTCGCCTGCTCTTTCGAGGTCGAGGACGCGAATGCGCGCCGCGTGCTGACCGTGCCGTTCAGCGACATCGTTCCGGAGGACGATGACGAAGATTGAACGGCGCCGTCCCCAGGATGCCCTGAGGGAACCCCTTGGGCTCCGGCGGTCACGGCATCGTGGCGTGCCGCGCCTCCGGTTCCATCAGGCGACGCCAGCGTCCCGGAGTCGTACCCTGGTTTTTTGCGAAGGCGCGGGTGAAGTGGCTCTGATCGGCGAAGCCGCAGGCCAGGGCGATGTCGGCGAGCGTCCGATCCTTCCTTCGCATCATGACCTTGGCGCGGGCGATGCGCTCCCCCGTCAACCAGGAATGGGGCGCGATGCCGGTGGATTGGCGAAAGGCGCGCGCGAAGTGGCTGACGGACAGGCCGCAGGATTCCGAGACCGCCCGGAGGTCGATGGCCTGGGCGAGATCGGCACGGATCCGGTCCTGAGCGCGACGAAGCTGCCAGGGAGCCAGGCCGCCGCGAACGGTCTCGGGCGCGGGTTTGAGCCGCGTATAGGTTCCCAGGAGATGGGCCGCCACCGCATGGGTCAACTGGCGGCGGATGGCTCCGGCCCAGCGATCGCCCCGATCCAGGGTTTCTCCGACACTGACGGCGAGATGATACAAGGCGGGGTCCGCCAGCACCATTCCGTAGACCGGTAGGAATTCCTCGACGGGATCGGCGTCGTGAATGTTCAGATCCTCGGCCACCTGCGTCAGGATCTGGCGATCGAGCCCGATCTGGAGGGTTCGCGCCGGAGCCCGCAACAAGCGGGGCTGACGCAGGTCATGAAGGATCGCCTCACCTGCGCGCAGCTGCATCTGTGGTTGACCATCCGCACGGTCCCGGAGCGCGACGTGGTTCCATGGCGTCGGTGGCTCGTCGAGCCGGATCTGGAGAACGAGCGCATCGACCCGGTCGATCCGGACCGCGCTTCCGACGCCGTCCCCGGACATCAGCACGATGGCCCCCTCGGACCAGTCGCCGAGCCGGATTCTCGATGGGCCAACCGGATCGCATGGAGTTCGCTCGAAACGAAAATGCTGCCTTGCGCGAGGGCGAGCGGATGCCGGGGCCGGGCGCGCGAGAGCTTGCTTTGCCGGTTCGTGGACAGGCGTCACGTGCATGTCTGTTTCCCCATTCACTATGGAGATCATTTAAATCGCTGAGGCCGCTCTCGTATTTCGCCGAATTGCCGTGGACTTCGCATATCCTGCTGTCCGGATTGCGAGGGGTTATGAATAATGCTGCCTATACTCGCCGGGTGTCCGACCGACAGCGCGCTTGAATGCCGTGTTGAACGAGCCCTGACTGGAAAACCCGGAGGACAGGGCGACGTCGATCAGGGATATTTTTCGCTCGGTCAGTAATCGGCGTGCGCGCTTCAGTCTTTCTTCGCTGACGAAGGCATAAGGCGTTTTCCCGGTGACGCGCTTGAACATGCGGGTGAAGTGGAAGGGGCTGAGGCAAGCCACGGCGGCGATCTCGGCCACGGACAGGTCCCGTTCGAGATTGTCGCGGATGAAGGCGACGGCGCGGTTGATCCGGTCCGGGGATGCGGCGTCCGTGGTGGGGCGCGCTCGCGTTTCCGGTCGGTCGTGACCGTAGGCCTGCGCGATACGGGCCGTCAGGGCGAGGGCGGCAGCCTCGACCATCATGCGGCCCGCCGAGCTTTCCCGGATCAGTTCCTGATGGATCGAGAGGCCGATCTGGACGAGCAGCGGATCCTCGACGCCGGCGAGATAGCGCACGGCATCGGCACGGATGCGCGCGTCGCCATACAGGGCGGCGAGATGGTCGAAACGCTCCGCCGGCAGATAGATGTGGAGGATCTCGTCCAGCGGCGCCGAGATGTTGATGTCGTCCTCCCCGACCCCGATGGGACAGAGCCAGATCGTTCCGCTCTCCACCGGCGTCCGCTGCCGGATCCCGGCGCCCTTGCGGCTGACATGAGCATCGGGGCTGCGCCGGACCGCCAGCGTGATCTCCATCTGGGTCGGGACGATGGCGGGCAGGTCGCCGGCCGGATGAGACCGCAACTCCGCGGCGACGCCGTTCCATTGCCGGCCCGCCGAAGAGGCGAAGAGACCCGCTTTCGGGAACTTGTGTGCGCCGTGACGGTGAAAATCCATGCCGGCAACGTGCAAGCCGCGCACAAACTCGGCTATTATACAGGTGTATCGGATACCAGACGAGCAGTGCCCGACATCGCGGCGAAGCCAGGCGGACGAGCGAATGCGGCAGGTCTTCTCGCGGTGGCCGAGCCGGGCGTCTGTCTCGCCCGGAGCGGATCGACCGACCTCGGGAGACCCACCCGCCTGGATGCGAGCCGGTCCGGCCCGTCGCCGGAAGCGGCGCATCACCGGACTCGGCTTTGCCGCCAAAGTGACGCTCCCGCCCGTCATCCTGGCGGGGCTCGCCGGTTGGGCGGCCGCGGCGGCGTCCACGATGGCGGCCTTCGTCTTCGGAGCGGGCGTGGTGCTGGCGCTCGCTGTCGCGATGCGGAGCATCACGCGAATGCGGGCCGCGTCCGAACGCAGTGAGGCGCGCTTCGCTGCCATCTTCGAGCGGGCCGGGATCTCGATGTGGCGCGAGGATTGGACGGAGGCGGCCCGGGCGGTCATGGAACTGCGCCATGCGGGCGTGACCGATATCGAGTGCTATTACGCCAGCCGTCCGGACGAACTCCGCGCTTTGTGTGCCAAGGTGATCGTCACGGACGTGAACGCCTTCACCCTCGAGGAGACGGGGGCCACTGACAAGAGCGCCTATCTCGGCCCGCTCGATCGGCTGCTGCCCTCGACAGACCAGACCTTCGTCCAGTGGCTCGTCGCGTTCGGCCGCGGCGATCGGTTCTTCCGCTCGGAAGCGCATGTGGTCCGGGCCGATGGAAGCGAGGGGGACACGCTCTTCACCGCGATGCTGCCGCAGGATCTCGACGGGTTCGCCGAAATCATCGTCACCTCCCTCGATGTCACGGCGTTCAAGCAGGCGCAGGCGAACGTCGCCGTGGCCGATAGCGAGCTCGCACGATCATCGCGGATCACCACGGTGGGAGCTTTGAGCGCGTCGATCGCCCACGAGGTCAATTCCCCGCTCGCGGTGATCGTCGCCAATGCCGAAGCCGCCCTGCGCTGGTTGAAACGGCCCCAGCCGGATGTCGAGGCGGCGTCCGCAGCCCTCGACGACGTGGTCGGCGCCGCGATCCGCGCCCGAGACGTGATCTCCCGCACACGATCCTATCTCGGCAACGCGCCCCGCCTGTTCACCCCCGTCGATCCGCTACAGGCGGCGCGGGACGCCAATCTGCTGATCGAGCGCGAGATCCGTGTCCACGGCGCGACGGTCCACATTGCCGCCGACGGTGAGATCCCGCTCATCGCGGCCGATCCGATCCAGATCCAGCAGGTCTTCGTGAACCTGCTCCTCAATGCGGCGCAGGCGATGACGGACAGCGCCGGACGCCGGGATATCCTGGTCGCCATCCGCCGCGAGGCCGCCTTCGTCGCCGTCACCGTCAGCGATACGGGCCCCGGCATCGCGCAGGAGCGGCGCGCGCGGATCTTCGAGCCGTTTCATTCGACCAAAGCGAATGGCATGGGCATGGGCCTCGCGATCTGCCGCAACCTCATCGATGCCCATGGGGGCGACATCCGTGTCGATGCCGCGCCGGGTGGAGGCGCCGCGTTCCACATCACGCTCCCCATCTCCGATGCGTGATCCTTTCTCAGGCGGTGAGGTGGTCGCCCTGGGATTGCGGTGCGGCGCACGATAATTAGGGGTCGGTGCGAAGCTTGCAGTCGAGGCGCTACGCAATTCGTGTATGAGACGAGCGTATTCGCGCCCGCGAGACCAATGCCCGAAGCGACCATTCATATCGTCGACGATGACCCTGTGCTGCGTGAAGCGCTGGTCCGCCTCTGTATGTCCGATGGGCTGGCAGCGGTCGGTCACGCGGATCCGAGCGGATTGTCGGGCTCGCTCCTGCGCCAATCACCCGAATGCATCCTGCTCGACGTGCGGCTCGCCGAACAGAGCGGACTGGCCGTCCAGGAAATGTTGCGCGCGGACGGCAATACGGTGCCGATCATCTTCCTGACCGGCTATGGCACGATCCCCATGTCGGTCCGTGCCATGCGGGGCGGCGCCGTCGAGTTCCTGACCAAGCCCTTCATCGCGGACGTGCTGCTCGCCGCGATCCGCAAGGCGCTCGAAGCCGATGCCGCCGCCCTCGCCGATCGGCGCGCACAGGGCGAACTCGCAGCCAGGTTCTCCACGCTGACCCCACGGGAAAACGACGTGATGCGATGCGCCATCGGGGGGCTGATGAACAAGCAGATCGCCGCCGATCTCGGCATCACGGAGATCACCGCCAAGGTTCACAAGAGGCGGGTCATGGAGAAGATGCAGGCCCGGTCCCTCGCCGACCTCGTCCGCATGGCGGATCAACTCGGCATCGTGGCCACGCGCCAGCGTTGAGCGGCCGAGCCCTCATGGCGGTGAACACCGTTCTGCCGGAGCCAGCGCAAGCCGAAACCTTCGTATGAGACGGTTTAACCAACGCATCGATCGGATGATCTGCCGTATAATATTCAGGTTGCTTGGGCGGATTAAGATTTGGACATGAACTCAGGGCCGCGGCAAAGACATCGAGCGGCTCCGTTCTGACCCGAAACCAGTCTGACATCCGGAGACGTACCATGATCAAGCATCTTGCTTCCGTCGCCCTCCTGCAGCTTGGCCTGATGGCCCCTGCCCTCGCCATGCCGGATCGTCATCCGGCCCGCAGCACCGTCGAGCAGGTGGACCTGGACGGGACCGGTTCCCTGCAATCCCGTCATGAGCCGCAGGCGTCCCGGACCATCGACAGCTCGGCCAAGGGCGGCAACGCCGACGAGACGAACCACGCGGTGCCGAATTTCGGCACGACGTCGGGCGGTCCCGCCGACTGAGCTTTCATCGCCTCGCGGCAACGCGGTCATTTCCGGGGAGAGCGGCCATGAACCTTCTGATCAGACCCTGTCTCGCAGCCATCCTCGCGCTGGCATCGACCGTGCCCTTCGCGCAATCCCACACGCCTCCGGCGGGGCTCGACGCCGCCGGAGCGCGGGACCGCATCGACGCCCCGGGGAAGGCGGTGGCGCCGGTGACCGTCGAGGCCGATCGCCAGCAGGTCGGCCGTAAGATGGATCTGCAGGCCAAGTGAGATCCGAGGTTACGTGAGATCTGAGGCCAAGTGAGATCCGAGGTTAGGTGAGATTCAGGGCGGAGGACCGAATGGCCAGCAAGTGGTCCATTCGGTCCTCCGCTCCGTTTTCCCTGACGGCGGCCATGCATCCGGCGTCCAGAGTGGGAAACGTTCTGTCCGAACGCGCTGAAGCCGGCCCAAATCCAGCCAAAGCCTGTCGGCCATAGCCCTCCCCCGCCGGTCTCGGGCTTGGCGTTTCGCCTCTGTGCCTTCAGGGCTCCGGGTGCAGGAAACCGTGGACCGCCTGGACCACCACCGATCCCTCGCCCACCCCGGATGCGACGCGCTTCACCGAGCCCGCGCGAACGTCGCCGACGGCGTAAAGACCCGGGACCGTTGTGGCATAGGGAGACGCGGCCGGCATCCCGTCGCTCCGCAGGCCGGTCGGAACGAATCCCTTTGGATCGAGACAGAGGCAGTCCGAGAGCCATCCGGTATTCGGCACGGCACCGATCATGACGAAGACGTTGCCGATGGCCTTCATTTCACTGATCCCGCTCGACCGGTCGGTCCATGTCACCGATGTCAGGGTGTCTTCACCGAGAAGCGCGGTGATCTCGGTCTGCGTATGCAGGGTGATGCGCGGCGACGACGCGATCCGTTGCACGAGATAATCGGACATCGTCGCGGCGAGACCGGTGGCCCGCACGAGAAGGTGGACATGCGCCACCGTGCGGGACAGGAACATTGCGGCCTGACCGGCCGAATTACCGCCACCCACGACGATCACCGCTTCGCCGGTGCAGAGTTGCGCTTCCATGGCTGTGGCGGCGTAATGGATGCCCTGCCCTTCGAAATGCGCGTAGCGCGGCAGATCCAGGCGGCGGTAGCGGGCGCCGGTGGCGGCGATGACGGCGCGCGCCGGGACGGCGGTGCCATCTTCGAGGATCACCCGGAAGGATGACCCGCCGCAATCGAGCCCCGTCGCCATGCGGGAGATCGCGAGACGCGCCCCGAATTTCTGGGCCTGGACCTGTGCGCGGCCGGCGAGCGCCTGACCGGAGATCCCGGTCGGAAAGCCGAGATAGTTCTCGATCTTCGAGGAGGTGCCGGCCTGACCGCCGGGTGCCAGCCCTTCGATGACGATGGTGTCGAGCCCTTCCGAGGCGGCATAGACCGCGGCGGCGAGGCCCGCCGGTCCGGCGCCGATCACCGCGACATCGTAGATGCGGCCGGGGTCGATCGCTTCCGTCAGCCCCAGCGCGTCCGCCAGTGCCGCGTTCGTCGGATTGCGCATCACTGCAGCGCCCGGAGCGATCACCACCGGCAGGTCCGCCTCGGTCAGGCCAAATCCGTCCAGGGCGTGGCGGGAGGCCGGGTCGCCCGCTGTGTCGAGGATGCGGTGCGGGTAGGCGTTCCGGACGAGGAAGCGCTCCAGGCGAAGGGTCTCACGCTGGTGACCGGGACCGATTAGCACGACGCCTCCCCGCCCATGGCGGATCAGGCCGACCCGGCGCAGGATGAAGGCCCGCATGATGATCTCGCCGATATCCGGCTCGGCGGTGACCAAGCGGCGAAAGGCGGCGCGATCGATCCGCACCACGCGCGTCTCCACCACGGTGCGCCCCGAGACCAGGATCTCCCGGTCGTTGAACAGGTCGAGTTCGCCCGTGAACTGCCCCTCGGTGTGCACCACGAAGACCCGGTCGACCCCGTCATGGTCGGTCTCGTACATCTCGATCCGGCCGGCGAGGACGAGGAAGAAATCCACCCGCCGCTGCCCTCTGGTGAAGATGAGGCTACCCTCCGGCAGGATCTCCTCTGTGCCGTAGCCGGCCACCCGGCGCTCCATTTCATCGCTGAGGCGGGGAAAGGTCTGCGCCGTGCGCTCGTCGCCGTCGGTGCCCGCCGCGAGGTTGGTGTCGGTCATCTCGGATCACTCCGTGCCGTCGAATCCGGAGGGGCCATTCCTGCCCCGGATAGTGTCTCGTCCCGTCGTCACTGCCGTAGCTGCAGGACGGCATGCCACTTGGCTTGTCCGATCGCGCGATGTTTTGGATGGGCCGGTGCCAATTCCCGGCGACCACCCACTCGCCGACGATCGGGAATGGTGTCTGGCCGAACGACCGGAATCAGCAGGAGGTCTCATTGATTCGCGTCCGGCGATCCATGGTGCGCGCGGTTGGAGAGGTGTTCTCGAGGTGAACGCGGATCGTTCAAAACACGGACCATACGTGCAAGACGAGCGGGGCGACTTATGGCGACTTGGATGCCGGACGGATGCGCAGCCGTCCGGCGGCGCGCGGCATCAGGGACGGGCATGCGCCGGGCCACGCTCCATCATGGCCCGTATGAGCGCCGCGCGGTGACCCCTGTAGTAAACGACAGTATAGTTCACAGGCATCCGGTCACGCTTCATGGTTCGCTCGAACGGCCGAGGCTTCATCCGCCGTCCAGGCCACCGGGAATGGGGAGATGACGATGCTTCAGGCCGTTCATGCGCAGAGCCCGGCGGGACGGGCGGAGGCCGGTATGAGCGCCGAGACGGCCTGTGCCGCCATGTCCCGTCTCCTTGCCGTGGCTGGGCACGACCTGAAGCAGCCGCTCCAGGTCGCCGTCATGGCCATCGAGCGCGCGCTGCAGCGCAGCTCCGACCCGGAGGTCGCCGCTCGCCTCGGCATAGCAACGGGCGCGCTTCACCGGCTGGGACACGAGCTCGACGACCTCGCGCGCTCATCGCAACTCCGCAACGGGCCGGTGATCCGACGCGAAGCCGTATGCCTGCGCCACATGTTCGAGGAACTGCAGGCGGAGTGGGGCGGTCATGCTCGTGCCTGCGGGATCACGCTTCGCTTCCGGCCATCGGCGAGGATGGTCGACACCGATCCGACGATGCTCATGGCGATCCTGCGCAACCTCATCGGCAATGCGATCAAATATTCCCGCTGCGACGGGACCGTTCTGATCGGATGCCGCAGGCGTGGGCAGCATCTGGCGATCGCGGTGTACGACCAGGGCGAGGGGATTCCGTCGTCCCGGTGCGGAACGATCTTCGACGCCTTCGACCGTGGCGGGCGCGAGCATACCCAGCCGGGTCTCGGCCTCGGCCTGGCGATCGTGCGCCAGACGGCACTGGCCTTGGATCACAGGATCACGGTTCGGTCCGTGGAGGGTACGGGATCGCTGTTCTCCGTGACGGTGCCGTTAGCCGGGCGACCGGACGACAGGGTGCGTCGGCGCGCCGTCGATGCCGCGGAGGGGCGATGGACGCGCCTGTCGTAGCGGCCCCCTCGCCTTTCCGCCCCGCCGCCCCGCCGGAGGGCCGGCGACCGGGCGGAATCCTGGGCATCTTCGCCCTCGGCCTCGCCCTGGTCATCTTCATCGTCGACGCGTTCACGCCGCTCGAAGGCGCGGTGGCCGTGCTTTACGTGGTCGTCGTGCTCATCGCCGCGCGAGCATTCCAGCGGAACGGGGTGATCCTGACGGCGTCCGGGTGTCTCATCCTGACGGCCGTCGCTTATTTCCTGTCGCACCGCCTGTTCGACAGCGATTCGGCGCTGCTGCGTGCCCTCGTCAGCCTCGCGGCCATCGCGATCAGCACGCTCCTGGTGCTTCGCAATCAATCCGCGGCCCGCATCCTCGCGGAGCAGGCCGAACTGCTCGAACTCACCCACGATCCGATCTTCGTGCGTACGCCCACCGACACGGTAACGTTCTGGAATCGCGCTGCGGAAGACCTCTATGGCTGGCGCCGGGACGAGGTTCGGGGGCGCAACGTGCACGTCCTCCTGCGTACGGCCTTCCCGGATGGCGAGGCGGCGATCCGGGACGCGCTGATGCGGAACGGGCGGTGGGAGGGTGAACTCGTCCAGACGGTTCGGTCGGGCGCCAGGGTCGTCGTCGAGAGCCGCTGGTCGCTCCAGCGCAATGCGGATGGTCAGCCGCTCGCTGTCCTGGAGACCAATACCGACATCACGGAGCGCAAGCGCGCTCACGCCGCCCTGGCGGAAAGCGAGCGGCGCTACCGTACCATCTTCGACACGGCCCGCGTGGCGATCCTGCAGCAGGATTGGCGCCAGGTGAAGGCGGTCATCGACGCGGTCCCGCGCGATTCGGGGATGTCCCTCGGCACCTATTTCGACGATCATCCGGAGGTCGTCCGCGACCTGCGCCGCAGCGTCACCATCGTCGACGCCAATGCCGAATTGCGGCGCCTGATCGGAGCCGATACGGGCGCCGCAGCGCCGCAATCCCTCGACGCCTTCCTGTTTGAGGACGAGCCGACCTTCGTCGAGTCGTTGCTGGCGCTGGCGCGGGGCGAGACCTTCTTCGAGGGGGAGACCGTGATCCGCTCGCTTTCGGGGGAGCGGGTGCCGATTCTCTTCGGCATCACCTTTCCGTCCCATGCGGATGGGTTCGAGTGCGTGCTGGTCTTCGCCCTCGACATCACCGAGCGCAAGCAGGCGCAGGAAGCGCTGTTGGCGCTTCAGTCCGAGCTCGCCCATACGGCGCGCGTGACGACGCTGGGCGAACTCACCGCCTCCATCGCCCATGAGGTCAATCAGCCCCTCGCGGCCATCGTGACCAATGGCGAGGCGGCGTTGCGCTGGCTGAAGCGGAGCCCGCCGGATCTCGGCGAAGTCTCGGCCGCGGTGACGCGGGTCGTGGCGAGCGGCACCCGCGCCGGCGAGATCGTCTCGCGGATCCGCACTTTCCTCGCCAAGGCGCCGCCCCCGCGCGACTGGCTCGATCTGCGCGAGATGATCGGGGAAGCCGTACTTCTCGTCGAACGCGAGATGGTACGCAATGACGTGCGCCTGGTGCGTGACGTGGCGGCCGACGTGACGCCGGTCCATGGCGACCGGGTTCAGCTGCAGCAGGTGCTCATCAACCTGATGGTGAATGCCATCCAGGCCATGGCGACGGTCATCGGGCGGCCCCGTCTCCTGATCATCCGCGTCGCCCCGGACGGGACCGAGCATGTCCGCGTCACCGTCGCCGATAGCGGCGGGGGAATCGCGGCGGAGGCCGTCGAACGGATCTTCCAGCCGTTCTTCACCACCAAGGCGGACGGGATGGGCATGGGACTGGCGATCTGCCGCTCGATCGTCGAAGCGCATGGCGGTCGCCTCTGGATCGGTGGCCATGACGATCGCGACGATGGTCCGGGCGCCGCCTTCCACTTCACCATACCGATGACGGCCGAGAGGGGATCATGATCCGAGGTAATGCGGCAGGGCCGGCACGCGCATCGATTGCGAGGCAGACCGTGTTCGTCGTCGATGACGACCCGGATATCCGGGATGCCCTATCGGGTCTTCTCCGCTCCATCGATCTTACCTGCGCTGCCTTCGCGTCGGTGGCGGAGTTCCTCGCCGCGCCGCGTCCCCTGGGCGCCGGATGCCTCGTGGTCGATGTCCGCCTGCCGGGCGTGAGCGGCCTCGAGTTCCAGACTCAGCTCGGCGCCCTGGGGATCGATCTGCCGATGATCCTGATGACCGGGCACGGCGATATTCCGATGACGGTCAAAGCCATGAAGGCCGGAGCGGTCGATTTCCTCGCCAAGCCGTTCCGCGAGCAAGATCTTCTCGACGCGATCGGCACGGCGCTGGCGCGCGACGCGGTCCAGCGCAGCGCGCATGCGGCCCTCGACGATCTGAGGGCCGATTACGAGACCCTCACTGCGCGGGAGCGGGAGGTGATGGCGCAGGTCACCGCCGGCCTGATGAACAAGCAGGTCGCCGGCAATCTCGGCCTCAGCGAGATCACGGTGAAGATCCACCGGGGCCACGTCATGCGCAAGATGAAGGCGCGCTCCCTGGCCGATCTGGTTCGGAGTGCCGAGTCCCTCGGGATCTCCCATGCCGGCGGTGCGCCGACGCGGTGACCGATCTGCCGGCCTTTGCCGAAAGGCGGGGCCCGGCAAACCTCCGTATGATTCCAACCGACGGCGCGAGGGGCCATATCTCGGCCTGGGCCAACCCTCCCCGATCACGGGGACCGGGCGGTGAACCCTTAGGTCAGTGGAATGCCAACTCCGCCTGTGATCGCGATCGTCGACGACGACGAGGACGTGCGCGTGGCGACCGGAAGCCTCGTGCGCTCCCTCGGTTATACTGCCCGCATCTACGCCTCGGCCTGCGACTTCCTGGCTACCTGCTCGGCGGACGCGCCCGACTGCATCATCACCGACGTGCAGATGCCCGGCATGACCGGCGTTGAGATGCAGAAGGGTCTGCGCGCTCTGGGATCGCGGGTGCCGGTGATCTTCGTGACGGCGTTCCCGACCGAGGCCCTGCGCGAAACCCTCCTGGCTGCGGGCGCCAGTGACTTCCTGGGCAAGCCCTGCGACGGCGCCACGATCATCCGCTCGCTGGAGCAGGCGCTGACGGGGCGGTCGACGAGGGACGCGATGGCGTGACCGCCGTCGCGAAAACCCGGATCAGCCCTTCACGAAGGCGAGGAGGTCGGGGTTGATGACGTCGTGGTGGGTGGTGAGCATTCCGTGCGGAAAGCCGGGATAGGTCTTGAGCGTGCCATTGGTCAGGAGTTCGACCGATTTCAGCGCAGAATCGGCGATGGGAACGATCTGGTCGTCATCCCCATGCAGGACCAGCGTCGGCACGGTGATGGCTTTCAGATCGTCCGTCTGATCGGTCTCTGAGAACGCCGCGATGCCGTCGTAATGGGCCTTCGTGCTGCCCATCATGCCCTGGCGCCACCAATTCTGGATCACGCCCTGTTGCACCGTCGCGCCGTCGCGGTTGAACCCGTAGAAGGGCCCGCTCGCCACGTCGAGGAAGAACTGCGCGCGGTTCGCGGCGGTGGCCGCGCGGAAGTTGTCGAACACCTCGATCGGCAGGCCTTCGGGATTGGCTTCCGTCTTGACCATCAGCGGCGGCACCGCGGAGACCAGCACGGCTTTCGCCACGCGTCCGGCCGGCTCTCCGTGCCTCGCCACATAGCGGGCGACCTCGCCGCCGCCGGTGGAATGACCGATATGCACGGCGTTCCGCAGGTCCAGCGCTTCCGTCACCGCGAAGGCGTCGGCGGCGTAGTGATCCATGTCATGGCCGGTATCGACCTGGGCCGAGCGGCCATGACCGCGCCGGTCATGCGCCACGACGCGGTAGCCGTGCTGCAGGAAGAACAGGATCTGCGCGTCCCAATCGTCCGAGGAGAGCGGCCAGCCATGGTGAAACATGATCGGCTGGGCGCTCTTGGAACCCCAATCCTTGTAGAAGATCTCGACGCCGTCCTTGGTCGTGACGAAGGGCATGGAAGGCTATCCTGTTCGGGAGGGAGATGGTCCGAGCTATGGAAGCAAGGCGCCGAGTCGGATTGACGATTCGCGTCACCGCTTGGACGAATGCGCCATTGCCGATGCCTTCGGTCGGACGGCCCTACTCGGCGAGCAGGCTTTCCAGGAAGAACACCCGCCGCGCCGTCTCATCGAGATGGCAGCTCGAGGCGGCGATCAGGTCCATGGTTCCGCCTCCTCCGAAGATCATCGTCAGCTTGCAGGAGGCGGTCCTGTAGGCCAGCCAACCCCGCTGAGAATCGCGGAGCGCGGTCTTCTCCTCGTCCGTCGATTTGCGCATGAGCGTCTGGTAGGCGGCGTTCAGCTTCTTGTCCTGCAGCGACAGTTCAGCGGACGCACAATCCAGCATCTCGGCTGTGACGCCACCGGATTTGTCCATACATTTATCGTAGTCCGGGGAATATGTCTGCGTATTCATACCGGCGGCGTAGGACGGCTCGACGACGATGCTGCCGAGCAGGCTGACCATCACGGCGACGGGAAAGGCGAATGTGCGATTCATCGGGACCTTCGGTTCTCCAGACAAGAACAGCCATGATTTGACCGGTGTGAAGCCGGCTCTGAGGGGCCGTCGGAGCCGGACGGCATGGTGCCCGGTTCTAAGCAATGATCCCGCTCCGCAAGGCGCTGCCGGTCATCCCCCCGTCAGCGCATCAGCCACGACACCAGCCAGATGCCGCCTGCAAGGACGGCCCCGAAGATCAGTGTCTGGACGAGGATGTAGACCAGCAGGATTCGTCGCGGAAAATGCGCACGCGTGGCGGCATTCAGCATCTGCCGCACGCGTGCGCCATAGAGGATCGCGCCGAGGGCGACGATCGCCCCGATGAGAAGCTGCGTCATCGCCTCATTGCACCGCTCCGCAGGTCATCGTCGGCGGTGCCGCGGCAGCGCTCGCTCGGACCACCGGATTCCGACACGGGACACCTCATAGCTGTGGCATGGGAGCCGGACGGGGCCGGGGCGCGGGCGCCATTTCTCGCGGGGCGGGTGGAGACGCTGGGGCTTCGATCCGAGCGGGCGGCGGGGCTTCGACGCGGGCGGGAGGCGCGGAGGCGGTAGCGCCCGGTGCATCGGCCGCCTTCGCAGGTGGAGATTCCGGCGCCTGCCGGGTGGCGGGCGTCGCCTCTCGGACCGTGTCGCGCAGGAAGTCGCCGGTGCTGGCGGCCCGCGCCGCCGGTGCCGTCGCGGTGGTCCCGGCGGCCTGGCCCGCGCCGTTGCCGCGCGGGGCCGGCGCCTGCGAGACTGCGGGAGCCTGGCGGCGTTCGCCCTCCGGCACCGTGATCCGGAAGGTGTAGGGCACCGTCGTCCCGTCGCCGAAGGTCACGGCGACGGACAGGGTATCGAGACCGGAAAAATCGGGCCGTGCGGTGTAGAAGATCGACATCGAATCCTTCTTCACGTCCTCGCAGCCATCCACCTGCGGAATTGTGGCGCCTCGCTCGTCGATCTTGCTGCCGAGTACTCTCAGTTCCCGCCGGGTTTCGACGCGCCCGCCGCGCGGCGGTGAGACGAGGCTGATCACGGCCGCCTTGGAACGGCACCCTTGCTGGGGAAAATAATGGGTGAAGCCCTGGAGGAAGATCCGCTGGCCCGGACGGGCGGTCTTGTTCTCCGTCTCCGCGAGCGCCGGCAGCACGAGGCCATGCCCGAGGAGGCCGGCGAGCGCCAAGGATTGGAGGGTCAAGGATCGGAGGGCCAAGGATCGGAAATCCGAGCATCGCAGCGGCGCGGTGGACCGGAGGGCCGCGTTCGGGAGGCGGTGTGTCATGGGCTTCTCCTCGGCTTCGGGATGGAACGGGCGAGTCGTGGCGGGCGCTCAGCCGGGGCTGGACCGCTCTAGGACCGGCTTGCCGCCATCCGTGCGGAAGCGGACGGTGTAGGTGCTGTTGGACGTCTGGGCGCTGCACGTGATCACCACGGGGCCGCCCATGGGGTTGGGCATCTCGCAGACGCCCTTGGCCTTCACGAGGAGGCTCTGGCCGCGCTCCTCGTACATCACTTCGTCGATGGGCTGACGCAGGGTGCCGCTCTCGACCCATCCCTTCGCCGATGCGAGGAAGCTGACCTCCCGGTCGTCGGAGGTTCCGAACACGAACTCGGCACGCGCCGACCCGGTGGTGGAGGAATTCCTGGCGGTGGGGGCGCAGGACGCGGTGATGTCCTCGCCATCGATCACCAGCGATTCGCAGCGGCCCTTGAAGGTCAACTTCAGGACCATCCCCGGCGGCGTCTCCCCCGTCTCCGCCCCCGTCCCCGCATTGTCCCGGGGCACGGGCGGCGAGGCCGGGCGCGCGGTCTCGGTCGGCGGCACGCGGCCCGGATCGGTACCGGCGGCGGGCCGGTCCGACGCGTCGCGAGACTGTCCGGCCTGCCAGACACAGAGACGCGCGCCCGCACCCTCCCAGCACGGCCCCTTGGGCGCCAGGGTGCCGAGGGGAGCCGTCGCCTGCGGTGCGCCGGGGCGCTCGTTCCACGAGGCGGTGGCCTTCTGCGGGTCCCGTGGATCGCGGGTGAGCCGCGCGATGAAGTCCAGCCCTCCCCTGGCATAGGACCGGACCTCGAATCCGCCCGCCCCGTCCTGTCCGGCATCCGCCCGGAACTGGCAGGGGCCGTCGATCCGGGCCGCGCCCCCGACTTCGATGAGGCAATCGGCGGTGCGGGGCGCGCCGATCCCGGGTGCCGGCGCGACGCCGCCCCCGGCGAAACCGGGACGGCCCTCGCCGATCTTCCAGGCGCAGGTCCGGGTGCGTGGCCCCGTCCAGCAGGCCCCGCCGGAGGTGACGGCCTCGGAGGGGCCCTCGTCGGGCTTGCCGCCGGGCGTCTCGTTCCATGTCGCCGTGCCGCTTCCGGGGCTCGTCACCGCCACCACCACCCCGTAGCGGAGGTAGCCGTTCTCGTAACTGGCGAGACGGAACCCGCCCGTCCCGTAGCTGCGCGCGTCGGTCAGGAACTCGCATACGCCGTTGATGGCGATCCTGCCATCGGCCTCGACGTAGCAATCGGCCTTGCGGACCTTGATCTGCGCCTCGGCGGCGCCGGGCAGGACGAGGCCGAGCCCGACGATCCCCGCCAGGAGGGCGAGGCAGCACCGGGCCAGCCGCACTGGGTACGCCAGGGAATTCGAACCGCGATCCGCCGCCACGGGCATCTCCTAAGGGTTGCCGAGGAGGCGGCGCGCCGCCTGGATGGTCCGGTCGTTGCGCTGATCGACGATACGGCCGTGATAGAGATTCCGGTCGGCCAGTCGCTGCTGTAGCGCCGCCCAGAAGCCGGCGCCCCACCGGTCCTCGCTGAGATTCTGAATGATGTCCGTGGACTTCAATTCGAGGGCGCGGATCGCCATGTCCGCCGCCTTTCCGGGCGCGCGGGGGAGATTGGCGCCGCCGATATCGTAGAGGAAGGCCGCCGCTGCGGCCGCGGGCGCGAAGGACCGCTCGGTTATGAGGCGTTCGAGATACCGGCTCGCCAGGGCGGCGTCGGGTGTGGTGATCCGCTGTTTGTTGGTGTTGGCCGGCGACAGGAGGAGCGCGTAGAGATACTGCGCCACCGACACACCGCTCTCCGCCAAGCCACGAAGCTTCCCCTCGGCGGCGGCGTCGGTGGTCGCGCTCTTGAAGAGCGCCATCATCTCGTCGGTGCTCGGCGCCGACGCTGCGGGGCGCGCCTGGGGCGGCGGCTGGCCCGGATCGGTGGGCCGAGCCTGCGGAGCGGCGGCGGTGCCGGACAGGGCACGGATGGCCGCCTGGGTCTGAGGCGTCGCCGCCCCGTCGGCCGGCCCGGAATAGAAGCCGCGCCGGGTGAGATTGCGCTGGATCGCGGCCACGAGATCGGGGGGCTGGCGGCCGAGATCGTCGGTAAAGGTGCCGATGGCCAGCGGCAGTTTGGCCGCCACCGTGTCCATGTAAATGTCGGCGGCCTTCTGAGGGTCTTTCGGCACGCCGCTCTCCGCGTCGGCGTAGCAGCCGGCGATCCAGAAGAGTGTCGACCAGGAGTTCAGATAGTTGTTCCGGATCGCGACCGGGTTCGCCTGAAAGGCGAGCCCGTAGCGACAGCCGCGCTTGAGGTCGTACTGGCCGCGCCCGCGGTTGAGCAGGAGATCGGTCATGCCCCGCTGGGCGCCCGGATAACCGAGATCGGCGGGCTTCTGATAATAGTTCAGGGCGGTGGCGGCATCGGGCTTGACGGGGTTCTTGACGTAGATCCCGGCCCATTCGGGATTGTACAGGGCGCCCATGAACGAGCGGGCGGAGATGTCGCCGGCATCCGCCGCGGCCTTCAGCTTGTCGAAGGCGGCCTTGTCGCCATCCTTGCCGGCCTTGTCGAGGAGGTCGAGATAGATCTTCTCGCTGTCCTTGCTGTCGGCGGGTTTGCCCCAATCCGCCGAGGGTTTCAGCAAGAGCAGCGCGAGGCCGGCCACGAGGGCGATGGCGGCCTGGGGCAGGACGAGCCAGGCGGAACGGTAGCGCGCATCCGCGTACCAGAGCGCCGCATGCGCGCCGAGCCGGTCGGTCCCGCTCACGACTTCGCCTTCATGTAGGCGCGCAGGGCCGTGATGACGGCGGGGTTGCGCTTGTTCTCGACGGGGAGCGTGTAGAAGCCGCGGGCGGTCAATTCGGCCTGGAGGGCGCCCCAGAACGGGCCGCTCCAGCTGCCCGCCTCCTCGAACAGCAGCCAGAAGGTGACTTGGTCGTCCTTGAGGTCGACGCCGCGCAGGGCGAGGGCGGCCGCCTTCTTCGGATCCTTGGCGACGTTGCCCCAGCCTTGATCGTAGATCGAGGCGGCCTCCCCCGCCGCCATGACGCTGCCGGCGGCGGCTGCCCGCTCGTAATACGCGACGGCGACCTGCGCATCCGGCGCGAAGACCTGCCCCTTGTTCCGCACCGGGTTGAACAGGCGCGCATAGGCGATCTGCGCGTCCGCGTCGCCGGAATCGGCCCGGCTCTTGAGCTGAGCCATCTTGCCCCGGTCTCCCGCCATGGCGGCCCCCGCCAGGGCCGTGACTTCCGGGTCCGGCCCGCTCGGCGCCACCTTGCGCGGCTCGGGCCGCGGGGCCGCGACGGTGTTCCGGATCCCGGCCTCCACCTGGAGGGCGGTGACGATGGCGGGATTGGCGCGCCCGTCCACGAGGCCGATATAGCGCCCGGACTTGGCGAGATGGCGCTGGATCCCCGCCACCAGGGCCGGGCTCTGCATGCCGAGATTGTTGACGAAGGCGTCGATGGTCGGCTGGTGCTTGCGCCACAGCACGGCGGTCACCAGCTCGCCCGCCCTGACGGGATCCTGCCGCAGGCCGCTCTCGGGCTCGACATAGCATTTGGCGAGCTTGACGGTGACGCGCTCCTCGCCGGAGATCGTGCGGTTGAGCGTCTCCGGGTCGTCCATCCAGGTCTGGGCGAGGCGGCAGCCCCGCTTGAGATCGCCGTTGGGGTTGGCCGGATCGAGGAGCACGTCGGCCAGGCGCGTGATCGCCAGGAGGTCGCCCGCCGCGGCGCCGGGAGCATAGAGGGCGGCGGCCCGGGAGAAGTCGTTGGGCGACGGCTTCTTCGGGAAATAGGCGGCGGTCAGCGGGTCGTAGAGCGTGCCGAGCTTGGTCGCGGCGTCGATCTGGTTGCGCGTGGCCGCGGCGGTGAGTTCCTGGAACGCCTTGAGGTCGCCCTCCTTGCCGGCCCGGTCGCGCAAGGTCGTCAGCTCGGCCACCCGCGCCTTCGAGGCGGTGGCCGGCTGGCCCCATTCCCCCTGCGCGGCCAGGGACAGGCACAGCCCCGCCAGCCCCAGCGTCACCACCTGCGGCAGGCCGAACCAGGCCAGGCGGTAGCGGGCATCGCCGTACCATAGGGCCGCGTGCGCGCGCAGCCACTCGTCTCGCGCGTTGCTCATGGTCTCGATGGGCTCCGGGCCGTCCCGTTCGCCTGGGCGAAGCGTCGGATCGCGGCGATGACCGCGTCGTTGCGGCGGCTCTCGACCGGGTTGGTGTAGATGCCTCGCGCCGCCAGCGCCCGCTGGAGCGCTCCCCAGAAGGCGGGGCTCCAGGTCGCGCCGAAGACCGGGTCCGTCAGAAAGACCTGGTAGCCCGGATCGAGCTCGAGCTGGCGAAGGATGAGGGAGGCCGCCCGGTCCGGGTCCTTCTCCAGGGCGCCCGCGCCCTTGTCGTAGAGACCCGCCGCCTGGGCGGCGGCGTCGCGGGCGCCGGCCGCTGCGGCCCGCTCGAAATTGGCGGCGGACCGCCGGGCGTCCGGCGCGAAGACCTCACCCTTGTTGAGGAACGGGCTGTAGAGGTAGCCGAGGGTCGCCAGCGCGGTGGCATTCCCCCGGTCGGCGATGGCCTGGACCCGCGCCAGGGCGGCGAGATCCCGGGTCGCCGCCTGGGCGAGGCTGCGGAACTCCTCCGCCGTCAGGCCGGTGCCGGTCTCGGCGCGGCGCTCCGGGGCGGGCTCCGGCAGGAACGGGCGCAGGCCCGCCTCCCGTTCCAGCGCCGCGATCGTCTCGGGGTGGACGAGCCCGTCTACCGGACCGGTGTAGCGGCCGACGGTCCGCGCCGCCATCGCCTCCTGCAGCGCGCGGATCAGCGCGGGCTTGTGCAGCCCAAGGCCGCGCACATAGGCGCGGATCGACGGTTCGTATTTCAGCCGGAGTGTGTCGACGATGAGGTCGCCGGCCCGCCGCGGATCCTGGGGAATGCCGCTCTCGGCATCGACGAGGCAGCGGGCGAGCTTCTCGGCCAGGCGCTCCTCCCCGCGGAGCATGTCCCGCGTCGTCGCCGGATGGTCGAGCCAGGCCTTGGCCAGGCGGCATCCCCGTGTCCGGTCGTCGCCCGGGTTGAAATCCTCGAGCAGCAGGTCGGCGAGGCGCGCCATGGCGGCGGGATCCCCGGCATCGCTGCCGGCCCGGTAAAGCTCGGTTGCGCGCCCACGATCGCTCGGCACGGTCTTGCGCGGGAATCGTCCGGCGACGAGGGGATCGTAGAGGGTCGCCAGCCGGGTCGCGGCGTCGATCTCCCCCGCCTTGGCTCCGGCCGCGAGCTGGTTCAGCGCGGCGGCGTCGCCCTCCCCGCCCGCGCGGTCGCGCAGGATTTCGAGTTCGGCGGCGCGCTGCCGGGACCCGGTGGCGGGCCGACCCCATTCGCCCTGCGCCACGAGGGCGAAGAGCAGGTTGGCGAGCAGAACGGTGCCGGCCTGCGGCAGGGCGAGCCAGGCCAGGCGGTACCAGGGATCCTCGTACCACAGGCTGCCATGGACGGCGGCGCGCGCGGTCATCGTGCCGGATCTCATGCGGTCACGACGCCGTGGCGGAGGGCGCCGCGCCCCCGATGGCGCGCTCGACGTCGACGAGTTCGAACTGGCCGTGATCGCCGAGCGGATCGGCCGAGAGCCGCAGGGCCTGGGCCTCGCGCAGGCGCTCGAGGAGCGTGCGCATCTCGCGCGCGTTCGCCCAGTCGCGGCCTTGCGCGCGCCGCTCGATCCACGGGAGCAGCACGGTCTCGAACCGGGCCGGCAGCCGGAACGATTGCCGGGTCGCCATCAGGCGCAGGATTTCGAGGAGATCGTAGGGATCGTAGGCCGGGAACTCGATCGTCTTGGTGAAGCGGCCGGCAAGCCCCGGATTGGTGTCGATGAACCGGCTCATGTCCTCGGTGTAGCCGGCCACGATGACGATGATCCGGTCGCGGTTGTCCTCCATGAACTTCAGCAGGGTGTCGATCGCCTCCTTGCCGAAATCGCTGCCGCCACCACCGCCGCCTGCGGCCAGCGTGTAGGCCTCGTCGATGAACAGGATGCCGTCCAGGGCCTCCTTGCAGCGCTCCAGGGTCCGCGCCGCGGTCTGCCCGACATAGCCCGCCACTAGCCCGGCGCGGTCGACCTCCACCACATGGCCCTTCCGCAGGACGCCCAAAGCCTTGAAGATGTCGCCCATGATGCGCGCCACCTCGGTCTTGCCGACGCCGGGAGGACCGGTGAACACCATGTGCTGGCTCACCGCGCCGACCTCGATGCCCTCCGCGCGCCGCTTGGCATCCACCAGGACCCGCGCCACCACGGTCTTCACCTGCTGCTTGACCGGGGCGAGCCCGATCATCGCCTCGAGGCGGCCGATGACCCTGCGCGCCTCCTCCATGTCGATCGCGCCGGCGCCCTGGCTGCCGAGGGCGGCGGCGATGTCCGAGGGTTCGAACCGGTTGATGTCGCCGCCGGGATGGGCAGAGAGCCGCATCGCCTGGGCCTGGCGGGCCTTTTCCAGCACCGTGCGCATCTCGCGGGCATTGGCCCAATCCTCGGCGCGGGAGCGGGCGCTCACATAGGGGATCAGCTCCTTCTGGAAGCCCTCCGGCAGGACGAAGCCCTGGTTGGCCGCCATGCGCTGCAGGATCTCGGCGAGTTCCGGCGGGCTGTAGGGCGGGAACTCGATCGTCTTGGTGAAGCGGCTGGCGAGACCCGGATTGGTGTCGATGAACCGGCGCATGTCGTTGGTGTAGCCGGCCACGATCACGATGATCCGGTCGCGGTTGTCCTCCATGAACTTCAGCAGGGTGTCGATCGCCTCCTTGCCGAAATCGCCGCCGCCGGACCCGCCGGGTGCCAGCGCATAGGCCTCATCGATGAACAGGATGCCGTCGAGGGCCTCCTTGCAACGCTCCAGGGTCTTGATCGCGGTCTGGCCGGCATAGCCGGCCACCAGCCCGGCCCGGTCGACTTCTACGAGATGTCCCTTGCGCAGCACCTTCAGCGCCTTGAAGACGCTGCCGAGCACCCGCGCCACCTCGGTCTTGCCGACGCCGGGGGGGCCGGTGAAGACCATGTGCTGGCTCATGGCCGCCACGGGCAGGTTCTGGGCGCGGCGCTGCTGCTCCACCTGCATCCGGGCGATGACGCCCTTCACCTCCGCCTTCACCGGCGCGAGGCCGACCATGCCGTCCAGGGTCGCCAGCGCCGTGGCGAGGAGGTCCTTCTTCTCCACCGCCGCACCGTCATCCTCGAACTGGATCGGACGGATCTTCCGGTTCGCCCTCTCCTGATCCATCGCGCGCCGCATGCCGGCGATCCGGGCCGGAATGTAGGTGGCGGCGAGCAGGCTGCCGACGATTCCCCCGAGGATCAGGACGTTGCGCAGCAGGGCCGAGGGTGTCGCCGCCAGGGGGGCGAGCACGTCCGGCCGCAGGGCGACCACCAGGGCGGTCGCGCCGAGCACGATGGCCAGGAAGAGGGCGGCGGGATGCTTGTCGAGGCGTTCCATGGATGTGACGTGCCTTGATGCGGGTCGGGCGCGGTGCGTGTCGCGGTCCGGAAGGGGCGCTGGCCCTCAGGCGTCCTCGCCGATCGCGAAGAGCAGGTCGACGATCTCCAAGCGGCGCATGTCGCCGCCCTCCAGGGCGACGCGGGCGGCCTGCGCTTCGCGGGCCTTCTCCAGGAGGGTGCGCATCTCGCGGGCGTTCGACCAGTCGTCGGAGCGGGAACGCTGGGCGAGCCATGGGGTCAGCGCCGCCTCGAACCCCTCGGGCAGCGTGAATTGCTGGCGGGCGGCCATGCGCCGGAGGATCTCGCACAGCTCCTTCGGCTTGTAGGGCGGGAACTCGATGGTCTTGGTGAAGCGGCCGGCGAGCCCCGGATTGGTGTCGATGAACCGGCGCATGTCGTTGGTGTAGCCGGCCACGATCACGATGATCCGGTCGCGGTTGTCCTCCATGAACTTCAGCAGGGTGTCGATCGCCTCCTTGCCGAAATCGCCGCCGCCGGACCCGCCCGCGAGGGTGTAGGCCTCGTCGATGAAGAGCACCCCGTCGAGGGCCTCCTGGCACTTCTCCAGGGTCTTGGCGGCGGTCTGCCCGACATAGCCCGCCACCAGCCCGGCGCGGTCGACCTCCACGAGATGGCCTCGGCGCAGGACGTTCAGGGCGCGGAAGATTTCGCCGATCGCCCGCGCCACCTCGGTCTTGCCGACGCCGGGCGGGCCGGTAAAGATCATGTGCTGGCTGATCGCCGAGACCGGGAGGCCTTCCGCGCGGCGGCGCTGCTCCAGTTCGAGCCGGGCGATGAGGGCGTTGACCTCGCGCTTGACCGGCGCGAGGCCGACCATGCCCTCAAGCGTGGCGATGACCTCGTCGGGGGACCGCGACTCGACGATGCGGCGCGGGGCGAAGAGCAGGCGCGGCAGGCTCAAGCCCCCGGCCGGTTGCCCCAGGCCCGCCTCGGCCCGCCGCGCGGCCGTGGCCGTCACCACGAGGCCGAGGGCGGCGAAGAGGGCGGCGGCCGACCCGATGGCGGCTTGCCACCGCAACTCGCTTCCGGCGGCGTTCCACCATGCCACCGGCCCGTATTCCGTGCTCATCAGCAAAGGCGTCAGGATCGCGACGAGAAGTCCCGAGATGACGAACGGGATGATGGCGGATTTCGACATCGGTCAGCCTCCGCAGGGCTTGCTGGTGTTCCAGATGACGGGGATCCGCTGGACGCCGCCCGTCGTGTCGATCTTCAGGCCCGGCGTCAGCTCGAAGAAGACGTCCTTGGCCGCGCCCTCGACGACGATCTCTCCCCTGCCGACCTCGTAGGGGGCGGGGAACGGGACCGCGATGTTGATCGGCCCTTCGGCGACGTTGAAGGCCGGCGAGAGGTAGTTGCCCGCCCGGATACGCACTACGCCGCCGGCATTCGCCGTCATCTTCGACAGGCGCATGTTGCCGAGCGGCGCGGTGCAGGCCTTGGCCTGCGTGACGAGCTTCTCCTTCTCCTCCGGCACCAGGGTCTCGGCGGCCTTGTCGATCTCGCTCGTCTTGACGAGGTTCAGGGCCGGGCGTTCGGCCGTCCCCGCCATCTCTCCGCCACCCATGAGCAGGAAGGCCGCGATAGCGCCCGCCGCCACGATGCCACCCGCCAGGGCGATGATGCTCGGTGAAACGGCCGGCTTTGCCTGAACCGGTCCCGCAGGAGCCGCTTTGAGATCGGCGCTCCTGTCCTGAGCTTGCGTTTGATGCTCAGTATTAGACATCTTTCCAGCTCCATATTCTGGCTAAAATAATTGAAACTCCTAGTATAAGTCGACATTTTTATTAATAAATATTATTCCGTACATTAAATATTAAAATTATTCTAAAAAATCCTGGCAATTTCTCGTTTCTTAATCGGTCAAGCTTCTATGCACCTGTTAAAAATCGGTCTACTAGTACACATGACCTATGGCGTCCGCCTTGACCTTTCCTGTCTCTGTCCCGGCAGTAAGCCACCAGCTCGGTTCCATGCGGGATGAATCCGATGCCCTGGTCGGAAGTGGAGTGATCGGGACGTTGAAAGAGACGATCATCGTCGCCGATGACCATCCGCTGTTCCGCGCGGGGATGATCCACATCGCCGAACGGCTCTACCCGGAAGCCCTCGTTCGAGAAGCCGCCTCGATGGAGCAGGTTCTGGCACTGTCGCGCGCCGGGCCGCCACCGCAGACCTTTCTCCTCGATCCGGATTTTCCCGGGATCGATCCCCATCGCTCCATCGGTGCGCTGCGTGAGGAATTCCGGAAGGCCTCGATCATCGTCGTCTCGAGGATCGAGGACGAAGCCGTGATCCGCGCCGTCTTGGCCGAGGGCGCCGACGGGTTCATCGGGAAATCCCTGCCCGCGAAGGAGATCTCGCAGGCGATCGCGGCGCTGCGCGATGGCGAGAGCGTGATGAGGCGAAGCACCGCCTCGGGCCTCACCACCCCGCGCCTCACCCTTCCGCCGCTCACGCAGCGCCAGCGTGACGTCCTGCGCCTCGTCGCCATGGGGCACACCAACAAGGAGATCGCCCGGGAACTGGACATCTCCCCGTTCACGGTCCGGATCCACGTCTCGGCGCTTCTGCGGGCCCTCGACGTCACCTCCCGCTCCGCCGCTGCTGCGAAGGCGGCCAATGCCGGTGTGTTCGAATGATCCGGATTGCCGGGGCGGGTGCTCGGCCATTGCCGTCTGGGGCCGATCTCTCACTGTCCGGCATGCCGGATGCCGGCGAGGCTTCACCGTCCATGTGTTCCATCCCGTATCGGCCCCGTGGGGGCCATCCCCGGTCTGGCCCCCTGAAGAGATCCAGTGATCGTCATAGGTGTTCGAGGCGCGTGAGCGTGTGGGCGATGCTGGTCCTTGCCGGTTCGGTAGTCGGGGGGCTCCCCCCCGCCTCGGCCGATCCGGACGTCGTTCAGCCGCCGAAGGAGACCGTTCTGGCGGCGATCTGCGGGATTCCAGCGCGCGCCGAGACCGGAACCTGCCGGATGAAGGACGGCCGCCCGGCGGAGTTCTGGTACGGGACAACGATCTCCACCCCGACCGGAACTTGGTTCACAGGCTTTGCGACGATGGCGGCGCCAGGGGAAAATGCAGAGACGCCCAACCGGCGGACTATCGCCGCCGCAACCTTCGCCCTGGAGGAAATGCACTGGCGCCTCAAGGGCGTGCAGGCCGATATCGGGCAGATCGGGACCGGCAACCGCAACGGGGACGCTCCTCAAGTGGATGAGGCGCTCGGCGCCGTGACGAGGCCGGTGAACCGGATTCGTCTGGTGATGGGCCTGCGCCTGACATTCTATGGAGCGGCGGGCGCGCACAGCCTCAGCTTCCTCCTGCTGCATTTCAGCAAGGTGCCGCTTCGCTGGAGGGTGGTCGGCGAGGTCCCCGCCGGGTCCGACGACACCGCCGCCTGTGATTCCGATGACGGGCAACCCTGCGGGATGGGCAAGAGCCTGGGTCAGCTCGAGATCCTAGCGGAGGATTCGTTCAAGCCCCTCGCATGGCCTCCCATCCGGGTGACCCTCACCGGCACGGTCCGTGGCGAGGATGGAAAGGTGCGCCCTGCGACGGGCCGGGATGCCCGGACCTACGCGTTCGACGAAGTCAGCGGCACATATCGCTGAGGCGGGCCGCCATCCCCAACCCGGCCGGGTCATGGGGCCTCCATCGGGGGCGGGTAGGCGCAGAGGAATTCCGCCACCTCACCTGGATCCGGCAGTGCGTCGAGGACGCCGCTTCGTGTCACCGCGAGGGCGCCGCAGGCGGCTGCCATCCGTCCGCACTCACTCCAGGATCTGCCCGTCAGGAGGCCCGCCGCCAGGCCTGCGATGAAGGCGTCGCCGGCACCGATCGTGTCGATCGCCGTCACCGGGAAGGCCGGCTGGTCCAGGACGGTCGAGCCGCCGAGGACGATCCGCGCGCCGGCCGCGCCGAAGGTGATCACCAGCGCCTCCACGCCGCGTGCATGCAGCGCCTCCGCGAGCTTCCCGGCCACGGCGCGCAGGTCGTTGCCGCCGGCCCGCCCAGGGTACAGGAATCCGAGGAGAGCCTCCGCCTCGGTCTGGTTCACCACGAGGATCGTGGTGGATGCCAGAATCTCCGACAAGATCTCCGGCTGCGTCATCCGGAACGGCGACAGATTGAGCAGGGTCGGGACGCCGGCCACGCGCGCCGTCACGAAGGCTTCGGCGATGGCGTCGTCGCCGATCTCGAACTGCGCGATCACCATCGCGGAGGAGGTGAGGCTCGCCGCCGCCGAGCGCACGGTCTCCCGCGACAGGAGCAGGTTGGCGCCGGGATGGACTGCGAGGCAATTCTCGCCATCGGCCCCGACGAAACCGACGCCGATGCCGGTGGAGCCTGGATGGTGCCGTATCATGGCGGCGGGCAGGCCCATCCGCCGAAGCGCGGGATCCGCCAGCGCCGCGAGATGGTCCGTACCCACCGGGATCAGCCCATCGACCTCCACGCCGAGCCTGCGCAGGCCGGCGGCGACATTGAACCCCTTGCCTCCTGGCTCCCAGGCGACGGCGGAGGCCAGGAGGGATTCGCCGGGATGGGGAAGCCGGTCGACCCGGAACGTGCCGGCCGCGACGAAACTCCCGAGCACGAAGGCGCTTCCCATGTAGCGAGCCCGCCGCAAGATCCTGTAAGGAAGGGACAGTGACACGCTGCCCGCACGCTCTTCGCACGATGCCGCCGCATTGACCAAAACACCAAGCGTTTTCGCGAACCTCCGCATCCAGAACGACACGGCTCTTCCGATGTATCGGCAGCTGGAGCACCAGTTCCGGGCCATGATTACGGACGGTGTTCTTGGTCCCGGAGCCACGCTGCCAGCCGAACGGAAGCTTGCGCAAGATCTCGGCATCAGCAGGAAGACCGTCCAGCAATGCTACGACGCTCTGCGCCAGCAGCGGCTGGTGAGCGCGCATGGCCGCAACGGCTACATCGTGGAAGACGGCTTCCGGCGCATCAAGCCCGGGATGGAGCGTCTCAAGGGCTTCACCGAGGAGATGCACGAGTTGGGTCGCGTCCCCTCCTCCCGCATTCTCGAACGGACGATCGGCGAGGACCGCTCCATCGCCTCGATCTTCGGTCTCTCGTCCACGGCCCGGTTCCTCCGACTCGTGCGTGTGCGCATGGGGGACGGCATTCCCCTCTCTGTGGAGAAGGCCTGGTACGATCTCGGTCTCGCGCCCGGCCTCGCCGAGGTCGACCTGTCGGGGTCCATCTATGCCCGCCTCGCCGAGTGCGGCGTTCCCCTGGTCGATTGCGAGCAGACCATCGAGGCCGCCTCCCCCGAGGCGCAGGAATGCGCGATCTTCGGCTTTTCCGAGCCGCTTCCCTGCCTGCTGATCAAGCGCCGCTCCTACGGCACCGATTCCCGCTTGATCGAGTATGTCGAAGGGCTCTTCCGCGGCGATGCCTACGCCTACCGGCTGCGCCTGCGCACATAAGGACGATGGCAACGACCGGACCGACAGGCATCTCCCGTTTTGGTACCAGTCAAGGGTACCATTCTCTTTCCAAATTATGCGAATACTGTGGAATTGCTGCTTTTGGACCCATTTTGGTAGCGGCAATTACTTTTGCGTGATAGCCGTGGAGGCAATCGGAGCAGCCGATTCGAGGCCGATGTCCCCAAGGCATGGGCGTGATCGTCTTCATCGCTATGTGCCGCTTGGAAATGCTGAGTGGCCGAACAGGTCGTTTTCCGAGAGATACAGGTTTCGGAAGATTAGAAACGACGAGTGATTGTTTGGTTGCCGCCTTGTCGGAAGGGTTTCGATGAAATCCAGTTCTTGTCGCGATGGCTCGGAGTTTCGGTATGGCTAACCATTACTGCCTTGATCCCCTCGACCCTTCTGGGGAGGCGGAAGTGTTCGTTGTTTTCGAAGGCAAGTATCCGAATGTGCGTCTGCTCTCGGTCATCAGCCGGGATCACGATGACATCCTCTCGGATCTGGTGGAGGAGCAGCGGCGCGATCTGATCCGCGAAATCGGAGCCTTCTACCGTCCTCCCCTGACTGCGGGGGCAGCGGCGCCGTAGCGCCACGAGTTCGCCCCGGCATCAGGGCCCGTCCTGCGTCTTACCGCCTGAATGGGAAAAGATGGCTGCAGGCGATTGCAGTGGACGCGTTTCGATATACGCTCGCCCGAAAGCTGGCTGCCCGGAACGACTGAGCCTGATCTCGTCTCCCGGACCTTGCGGGAAAGCGGATACCGAATGCACGTCATCGACCGTATCGTAGGCAGCAGGCTCGATCCAGAGATCGCGCACCGCCTGCATCATCTCGATCACCGCCATGCCGTCGACATCCTGGCGATCGACAGCGCCGACATGGCCCGGCGGCGGTTACGGGCGACGACGAGGGGCGGTGAGGAGATCGCCATCGCCCTGCCTCGCGAGGAAACCCTGTTCGACGGCGCCGTTCTGATCCTGGATGCGGACCGCGCCGTGGTGGTGCGGGTCGGGGCGGAACGCTGGCTTCGGCTCGCGCCCAGGGACAGGATCGCCGCCCTCGAACTTGGCTACCACGCCGGCAACCTGCATTGGCGCGTCCGGTTCGATGGTGACGATCTTCTCGTCGCGCTCGAAGGTCCTCCGGAAGATTATCTGGCGCGCCTCGGCGATCTCGTCTCTGGCGGACGCGTGACGCATGGACTCGACGCTCGGAACGAGGCCGCCTGATGCTGCAGCGGCTCATTGCCCTGCAGCAGGCGGATTCGGCCTTTCCAAGCGGCAGCTTCGCTTTCTCGAATGGGATCGAGGGGCTTGCGGCGCTACTCGACGGCCTCGGCGGGGCCGAACTGGGCCATGCGGTCGAGGCCGTTCTACGTCACCGCTGGGCCGGCAGCGACCGGGTCGCCTTGGTTCTGGCGCATCGGGCGGCGGGGGATCTCGCGCGGCTCGCCCAGATCGATGCCGCCATGGAGGCGGCCTGCCTGCCCGAGCCGATGCGCACGGGCAGCCGCCGCAACGGTGGTGCGCTGCTCGCCGCCCATACCCGCATCGGGACGGCGGGGGCCGACGGGTTGCAACGCGCCGTGCGCGACGGCCGCCTTCTCGGGCATCTGGCGGTGATGCAGGGCGCGCTGTGGCGATCCCTCGGTCTGGACGAAACGGCGATCACCGAGATCGCCGGCTACCAATGTGCCACTGCCCTCGTCACCGCGTCCGTCAGGCTCGGGCTGGTCGGCGCCATCGAGGCTCAGCGCATCCTGACCGCCCTGATGCCGGTTCTGGCGGAGATTGCGGCCCAACCTATGCAGGGGGCGGCCCGGGACGACAGGGAAAGCCCGGACATCATGCTCGTTGCCTTCACACCGCTGATCGAGATCGCCACCATGCGCCATGCGCGGGCCGATCTGCGCTTGTTCGCGAATTGAGGTGCGGTTCCGGAAGGCGGGCCCCGATTGTCACCTTCGAGCCCGCAGCGCCCCGATCGATCTGTGGTTTGCCGGCCCGCGGTTTTTTGATCCGCGGTTTCTTGATTCACGTCTTGCCGCATGGCGGCTCGGAAGTCCCGCCTCCTTCTGCCGCGTCATGCGTTGAGGATTGCCCATGCTGCTGACACCGACCGAACTCGAACGGCTGACCATCTTCACGGCGGCGGAACTGGCACGGAAGCGTCGCGCGCGCGGCCTCAAGCTCAATTATCCGGAGGCCGTCGCCATCATCACCGACGAGATCCTCGAAGGCGCCCGCGACGGGCGCAGCGTCGCCGATCTGATCGGGTGGGGCTCGACCATCCTGACCACCGGGGACGTCATGCCCGGCATCGCCGCCATGCTGCCGATCCTGCAGGTCGAGGGCGTGTTCCCCGACGGGACCAAGCTCGTCACCGTGCACGAGCCGATCCGGCCCGCCGAAGGGGCGCCGGCCGATACGCTGGAGCCCGGCGCCATCCTGCCCGCCGAGGGGGAGATCGAGCTGTCCGCAGGGCGTCCCCGCACGACTATCGAGGTGGTCAATACCGGCGACCGTCCGGTGCAGATCGGGTCGCATTACCACTTCTTCGAGGTCAACCGCGCCCTCGACTTCGATCGTGAAGCGGCGCTCGGCCTGCGCCTCGATATCCCGGCCGGCACTGCGGTGCGGTTCGAGCCGGGCCAGCGCAAGACCGTGACCCTGGTGGGGTTCGGCGGCGAGCGCCGGCTCACCGGGCTGAACGACCTGACCCAGGGGACGATCGATACGCCGGCGGACCGCGCCGCCGCCCTGGCGCGGGCCAAAGCCGGCGGCTTCAAGGGTGCCTAGAAGTCCGGGCGTGTCAGACCGGACGACGATGAGGAGACCTCATCGTCGTCTGCCCGCGCGACGGCGCGGCGGCGGGCGTCCGCCGAACGCACTGATCCCGGCCATCGGTCAAGATCAGTGCCGCTTGGTATCAAGGAGACGATCATGGTGACGATCCCCCGCCGCGACTACGCCGCCCTCTACGGTCCCACCACGGGGGACGGCGTGCGCCTCGCCGACACCTCCCTCGTCGCCGTCGTGGAGAAGGATTACGCCGTCTACGGCGACGAATGCCTGCATGGCGGCGGCAAGACCCTGCGCGACGGGATCGGCATGGCGCCCGGCATCACCTCGGCCGAGGGCGCCCTCGATTTCCTGCTCTGCAACGTCCTCGTCATCGATCCCGTGCTCGGCATCGTGAAGGGCGATCTCGGCATCCGCCACGGCAAGATCGTCGGCATCGGCAAGGCCGGCAACCCGGCGATCATGGACGGGGTCGATCCGTGGCTCATCGTGTCCGCCGGCACCACGGTGCGCGATTGCGAGGGGCTGATCGCGACGCCGGGCGCCATCGACGTCCATGTCCATTTCGATTCCGCGGGCTTGCCTGACCACGCCATCGCGTCGGGCATCACCACGCTGCTCGGCGGCTCGCTCGGGCCGATCACCGTGGGCATCGATTCCGGGGGGCCGTTCAACACGGGCAAGATGCTCCAGGCGGCCGAGCATTGGCCGGTGAATTTCGGCTTCCTCGGCCGTGGCAACACCCACAAGCCGGCGGCCCTCAAGGAGCAGTTGGAGACCGGTGTGCTCGGCCTGAAGATCCACGAGGATTGGGGGGCGATGCCCTCGGCCATCGATGCCTGCCTGGGATTCGCCGACGAGCACGATTTCCAGGTCCAGCTCCACACCGACACGCTCAACGAATCCGGCTTCGTGGAGGACACGCTCGCCGCCATCGGCGGCCGGGTGATCCACATGTATCACACGGAAGGGGCCGGCGGCGGGCACGCGCCGGACATCATCCGCGTCGCCGGCCTGCCCCATTGCCTGCCCTCCTCGACGAACCCCACCAATCCCTACACGGTGAACACGTTCGACGAGCACCTCGACATGACGATGGTGTGCCACCACCTCAACCCGGCCCTGCCGGAGGACGTGGCCTTCGCCGAGAGCCGCATCCGCGCCCAGACCATCGCCGCCGAGGACGTGCTGCACGATATCGGCGCGATCTCGATGCTCGGCTCCGACAGCCAGGGGATGGGCCGCATCCACGAGGTGATCTGCCGGACTTGGCAGCTCGCTTCCAAGATGAAGGACCAGCGCGGCAGCCTGCCCGAGGACCGGGCCGGCTTCGGCGACAATGCCCGGATCAAGCGCTACATCGCCAAATACACGATCAATGCGGCGCGCACCTTCGGTATTGCCGATCACATCGGCTCTCTCGAAGAAGGCAAGATGGCCGACATCGTTCTGTGGCGGCCCGCCTTCTTCGGCATCAAGCCCGAACTCGTCATCAAGGGCGGCTTCATCGCCTGGGGCGCCATGGGCGATTCCGCTGCGTCGCTGATGACCTGCGAACCGATGCTGCTGCGCCCGCAATGGGGCGCGTTCGGCCTCGCCAAGCAAGGGCTCTCGGCCTGTTTCGTCCATCCGCTGGCGATCGAGCGCGGCCTGCGCGACGAGCTCGGCCTGCGCAAGGCGCTGCTGCCAGCCCATGGCACCCGGACGCTCAGCAAGGCCGACATGCTCTGGAACGACGCCTGCCCCGATATCCGCGTCGATCCCCAGACCTTCGACGTCTTCGTCGACGGGGCCATCGCGACCTGCGAACCGGCCAAGGTCCTCCCCCTCGCCCAACGCTACATGCTGCGCTGATGCTCAATACCGCAATGACTCTCACCCCATCTCCTGCCCGCGCCAGTGCCGCGCGGATCGGCATCGGCGGACCGGTCGGCTCGGGGAAGACGGCGTTGATCGAGCGTCTGATCCCGGTCCTGGCGGGGCGCGGCGTCGATCTCGCCATCGTCACCAATGACCTCGTCACCAAGGAGGACGCGGAGCGCCTGCGCCGGTCCGGGCTGATCGACCCGGCCCGGGTCTCGGCCGTGGAGGCCGGCGCCTGCCCGCACACGGTGATCCGCGAGGACCCGACCCTCAACATCGCCGCCGGCGACGCCCTGGAGGCGGCCTTTCCCGGCCTCGACCTCCTGATCTTCGAATCCGGGGGCGACAACCTCGCCTCCACTTTCTCCCTCGATCTGGTGGATTGGTGGATCTTCGTCATCGACGTGGCGGGGGGCAACGATATCCCGAGGAAGCGTGGCCCCGGCGTGCTGCGTTGCGACCTTCTCGTGGTGAACAAGACCGATCTCGCCCCCCATGTGGGGATAGACCTCCCCGCCATGCTCAGCGAGGCCACTGCCGTGCGCGGCGGCAAGGCGATGATCGCCACCAATGCACGCTCGGGTGACGGAATCGACGCCGTGGCGGATGCGATCTGCCGCGCCGTGCTCTTCGCGCCTTGAGTGACGTGGGAGAGGAGGTCCGGGGCGCCTCGCCGGAGGGAGCGGGCCGCTCGCGCCATTCTCAGGCGCGACTCGTCTTCGTGCGCGGCGGCGGCACCACGGTGCTGTCGCGGCAGGTCGTGCCCTATCCGTTCCACATCACCCGGCCGTTCCGGATGTATCCGGACCATCCCGACATCGCGACGCTGTATCTCCAATCGGCCTCCGGCGGGCTCTACCGGGCCGACCGCCTCGGCCTCGACATCACGGCGAGGCCCGGGAGCCGGGCCCATGTCACCACCCAATCGGCCACCGTCGTGCATGATACCGGCGCCTTCGCGGCACGCCAGGACACGCGTCTGGCCATCGCCAGCGACGCGAGCCTGGCGCTGCATCCCGATCCGATGATCCTGTTTCCCGGCTCGGCGCTGGATCTCGACACCCGCATCGTCGTCGGCCCGGATGCCCGCGCCATCGTCAGCGAAGGCTTCGCCAGCCACGATCCGACCGGCATGGGCCGGCCCTTCTCCCGGATCGCCCTGTCCCTACGGGTCGAGACCGAGGATGGACGCATCCTCGTCAACGAGCGCTCCACCCTCGACGGCGCGACCCTGGCAAGCCCCGCCTCCCCCATGGGCGCCTACGCGGCCTATGGTTCGATGGTGATCCTCGGGAGCGTCGATTGCCGTCCCGATATCGGCGTGCTCCAGGTCGCCGCCGAAGGAATCGGCTGCTTGTGCGGAGCGAGCCCGCTTCCGAACGCCGCCGGATTGGCCGTGCGGGTCCTCGCGCGCAATGGCGGCGTGCTGTCGACGGGCATGGATGCGGTCTTCGCGGTCGCTTTCGCCGCGCTGTTCGGCTGCGCCCCTGCACGCCGTCGCAAATGAGGACGGGACTGGACTGGACTGGATCGGCGGGCGCGGGCTCCGCTCGGCGGTCGTGAAGGAAAGGCGCTCAGCCTGCCCAGCAATGATGCACCATGCAGCCAATTTGCCCTTTAAGAAACGAAGTTTCTTACCGACAGTGTGCCTCGGTCGAGTTGGGGTGATCCTGCTCCAGGGAGCAACCGTGGGTGGACAAAGGCATGTCCTCCGCAATGAAAAGTGGGGAACGAACCGATGGCGTCGAAAGACGAAGGCACCGCTTATCTTCAACTTCGTCGCCGGTTGTTACTCGGCCTGGCAGCAGCCCCCTTCATTGCCGCTACGAGAAGCTCGTCCGTCTTCGCGGCCGATACCGTGAACACGACGGGACTCGCCGTCACCGACACTGAAGTGACCGTCGGCATCCTCCACTCCGTCACCGGCACGATGGCGATCTCCGAGACCGGTGCCACGCAGGCCGAAAAGCTCGCCTTCGAGCAGATCAACGCCTCCGGCGGCATCCTCGGCCGCAAGATCAAGGTGATCCAGGAGGACGGCGCTTCCGACTGGCCGACCTTCGCCGAAAAGGCCAAGAAGCTCCTCGTCAACGACCATTGCGCGGCGATCTTCGGCTGCTTCACCTCGGCTTCGCGCAAGGCGGCGCTGCCGGTGATCGAGCAGTATAACGGCCTGCTCTACTACCCGACTTTCTACGAGGGATTGGAGCAGTCCAAGAACGTCATCTATACTGGGCAAGAGGCGACGCAGCAGATCCTGGCCAGCCTCGACTGGGTCCACAAGGAGAAAGGCGGCGACAGCTTCTTCTTCATCGGCTCGGATTACATCTGGCCGCGCACCTCGAACAAGATCGCCCGCAAGCATATCGAGAGCGTGCTTAAAGGAAAGGTCGTCGGCGAGGAGTACTTCCCCTTCGGCCACACCCAGTTCAACTCGGTGATCAACAAGATCAAGCTCACCAAGCCGAAGGTGATTTTCGTCACCGTGGTCGGCGGCTCGAACGTGGCGTTCTACAAGCAACTCAAGGCCTCCGGCATCGACCTGTCGAAACAGACCCTGCTCACCCTGTCCGTCACGGAGGACGAGGTCGAGGGCATCGGCGGCGACAACATCGCGGGCGCCTATTCCTGCATGAAGTACTTCCAGTCCATCGAGAACGAGAACAACAAGGCCTTCGTCGGCGCCTTTCACAAGATGTGGGGCGAGAAGACCGTCATCGGCGACGTGACCCAGGCAGCCTATCTCGGCCCGTTCCTGTGGAAGATGGCCTGCGAGAAGGCTGGCTCGTTCGATGTCGACAAAGTGGTCGCGGCGTCCCCGGGCCTGGAATTCAAGGACGCGCCGGAAGGCTATGTGCGCGTCGATCCGAACCACCACCTCTGGTCCAAGACCCGCGTCGCCAAGGCCAAGGCCGATGGCCAGTTCGAGATCGTCTATACGAGCCCCGAACTGATCAAGCCGGACCCATTCCCCAAAGGGTATCAGTAGACCCTATCGAAGGCGGTCCGAAGCCCGGATCGCCGTGTCGTGTCGATCGACAGGACTGCCGTCCACCCGTGAACGGGTGGACGGCAGTCCTTCACAAGGGATTTATGCGGCCCGGACATTGGCCAGGAATTGCCGCACTTCGGAACCGAGATGTTCCGACTGGCGTGACAGTTCCGATGCCGAGATCAGTACCTGATCCGCCGCGGCGCCGGTATGCACGGCGGCATCGGCCACACCCGTAACGTTCGAGGTCACCTCACCGGTGCCGACAGCCGCCAGGGAGACGTTGCGGACGATCTCCTGCGTCGCCGCACCCTGCTGCTCCACGGCCACCGCGATCGTGGTCGCCACCGTGCTGATCTCCTTGATGCGGTTGGTGATGGTGCCTATCGCCGTCACGGCCTGGTCGGTGGAGCCCTGGATCACGGCGATCTGGCCCGCGATGTCCTGGGTGACGCGTGCGGTCTGGTTGGCGAGTTCCTTGACCTCCGAGGCGACCACGGCAAATCCGCGGCCGGCATCGCCGGCGCGCGCCGCCTCGATGGTCGCGTTGAGGGCGAGCAGGTTGGTTTGCGCGGCGATGGCGTTGATCATCGTCACCATGTCGCCGATCTTCGCCACTGCGCCACTCAGGGCCTCCACGAAACCGAAGGTCTGCAGGGCTTCGTCGACGGCCTCCTGCGCCAATTGGCTCGAACCGCTCACCTGCCGGGCGATCTCCTGAACGGAGCTCCCCAGTTCCTCCACCGCCGTCGCGACGGCGGTCACGTTCGCCGCAGCGTCACGGGCCGCGTTGGCGACCGTGTCGGATTGGCCCGCCGTGCGGGCGGCGGTGTCGGCCATCTCGCGCGCGGTGGCCTGCAATTCTGTGGCGGCCGAGGCGACGAGGCCGACGATGCCGCCCACGGCGTTCTCGAACCCATCGGCCAGGCCCCGCGTGCCGGCCCGGCGCTGCTCGTCCGCCATCACCCGGGCCGCTTCCTTCTGGCGCTCCTCCGCTTCCGCGCTCTGCCGCAGGGAATCGCGCAGCCCGACGACGGCCTTGCCCACGAGCCCCACTTCGTCCCGGCGGTCCGCCTGCGGCACGGGCGCATTGTAATCGCCCGCGGCCATGTCGCCGATGGTGGTGCCGAGCGCCCGGATCGGCACGCCGACGAGACCCCGGATGAGGGCGAAGAGAATGGCGGAGCTCGCCAGGACGCACAGGGCCGAGATGCCGATGAGGATCCATTGCGCCCTGTCGGCCGCAGCCGTCAGCGTCGCCACGGGAACGGCGGTGACGATCGCCCAGCGATCCTTCGTCGCCCCGGCCTGGATCGGCTCGGCCATGTAGCGCCAGGATCGGGAATCGGGCCCGGTCACGACCTCCTGCACGCGCTCCCCGGTCTCGACCGCCCGTCGCGCCGCCATGGCAGCCGCGGGATCCAGCTTGTCGAGGGATTTGCCGACGGCCTTCGCATCCGGATACGCCACCGCTCCGCCCTGAGCGGAGACGAGGGTGACGTAGCCGGTGCCGAAGGGCCGGACCGAAGCCACGGCCTGGCTCATGGCGGACAGATCGATGTCGATCCCTCCGACGCCGAGGAACTTGCCGTCCACCGTGATCGGTGCCCCGAAGGACATGATCATCGTGTCCTTTCCCGCTACGGGGTAGATGTACGGTTCGATGGCGGCGGGCCGGTTCAGTGATTTGGGCTGCTGATAATAGGCCCCTTCCACGGGGTCCTCGTAGCCGGTCAGCACTTCGCGCACGATGGCGCCGCTTCCACGGTTCCAGTACGGCAGGAAGCGCCCGGTGGCGTCGGAGGTGGAACCACCGGCGAACTCGGTGTCGCGCGCATCGAGGGCGTTTGCCTCCCACCCGGTCCACGTGCCGAGGATAGCGGGGTTCTCCTCCAGCAGCCGCTTGAGTGCCGCATCATAAGTTGCGCGATCCTTGACGCCGTTGCTCCGCATGGCACTGGCGACCAAGGCGATGTTCTTGGCGACCTGGGCGAGCTCGTCCAGGCGACCGCGCACGGCGCGCGCCTCGTTCGACAGCGTCTCCCGCTGCAGCGCCTCGGCCTGGGTGGCGAACGAGTCGCCGATCTGCCCGGTCAGGAAGACCGTTCCGACGGCGAAGATCGCCGCCAGCGACGCGCTGCCGGCCATTGCGGCCTTGAAGGAGAGTGTGGCCATTGCAGGATCGGTTCCGCCTGGAGGATATGCTCCGCGGGAATATCCAATCGACAGGTTAACAAAAGTTCTAACAATAGCCTGCTTTATATCTCCGTATCCTCGGAAAGGACTCTGGAGAGCACGGAGTAGATTTTAGTGAGTAGTCTAGCGAAGACGGAGTGCGGAGTTCGCGCGCTCCTTTCGTGTCTCGGTGAGATTCGACGTCTTGCGATTGGTTCTATTGCCATTTTTTGCTGAAGTGGCGTTGGCGGGAAAGCCTCGCCGCAATCTCGCGCGCCTTTCCTGAGTGCCTCTCACGAAACTCCCGCTGCGCCGTCATGCTCGGAGCGAGAACCAACCGTGATCGGGAGTTTCGTGAGGCACGTTAAGCCGGGATTCCAGCCGTTGCGACGCTCTCCGGTGAGGGCCCGGCGAGGCTGGCCTGTCCCTGATCGCCGCGTGCGGGCGATTCCGCCCGGACGCGGGTCTTCTTGGGATCGAAATGGGGAAACGCCACGATGGTCGCGGAAAGCCGCTTCTGATGGCCGTCGAGCTTGCCGATCTCCACCGACCGGCCGAGGGCTGCCGCCGAGACGTCGAGGCGCGCCAAGGCGATAGTCTTGCCGAGGACCGGTGACTTCGTGGCGCTGGTGACGATCCCAATCTGCGTCCGGCCGTCATAGACGGGATCGCCATGCGCGACGGGCTCGTTGCCCGTGACGTCGAGGCCGACCATCCGCTTGTGCGGGTTGTCCCGCCGCCGTTCTATCGCCTCCGATCCGACGTGACGGTCAGGCTTGTCTTTGGGAACGGTGAAGCCGATGCCCGCTTCGAACGGGTCGGTCTGGTCGCAGAAATCGTATCCGGCGAAGACGAGGCCGGCCTCGATCCGTAGCATATCAAGGGCGGCGAGCCCCATCGGCGTGAGACCATGCGGCTCGCCGGCCCGCATGATCGAGTCCCAGATCGCGGTCGCCTGGCTCGGGTGGCACCAGACCTCGTAGCCGAGCTCGCCGGTATAGCCGGTCCGCGACACCAGGACCGGCACGCCGTCGATGCGCCCGACGGTGAACCGGAACCATTTCAACTCGTCGACCGTGGGTTCCTGGGGCGGGCTGACCACGAGGCCGGACAGGATCGCCCGCGATTTCGGCCCCTGGACGGAGACGTTGTGAAGCTGGTCGGTGGAGCTCTTCACCCAGACCTTCAGCTTGTGGTCTTCGGCGAGCTTGCGCAGCCAGATGCCGGAATACTCGTCTCCGCAGATCCAGCGGAAGTTGTTCTGGCCGAGACGGAACAGCGTGCCGTCGTCGATCATACCGCCATGCGGGTTGCACATGGCGGTATAGACGATCTGGTTGACGGCGAGCTTGCGCACGTTGCGCGTCACCGCCAGCTGCATCAGGTCCTCGGCATCGGGCCCAATCACCTCGAACTTGCGCAGGACCGAGAGGTCCATGATCGTGGCCCGCTCGCGGCAGGCCCAGTATTCCTCCAGCGGGCCCGCCGCGTTGAAGCAGGTCGGCACCCAGAACCCGCGATAATCTTCCATCTTCCGTGTCAAGGCGGCGGTGCGTGGGTGAAACCCGGATTCGCGGGTGAGGCGCGGTTCGGCATCGGGGGTCATGCGGTGGCTCATACCCTTGGAGAAGGCGCTCTCAGAATCATAGACCCGGACGTGGATGTCGGTGGGGCACCAGCCATTGGCGGGATCGATGTCGTCGGCGCAGGACGAGGTGGCGCAGACGAGGTCGGTCAGCGCCCGCAACAGAACGTAATCGCCCGCGCGTGACCAGGGCTCGTCCATGGTGATCCTGTCGTCCGGCCCGGCGACGGTGTTGTAGAAGAAATTGATCGCCGGCCAACCCTTCTTCGGCTGAACCCCATGCGGTCGCAGGACAGCGTTGAAGTTGTCGGTGCAGTTCGAATGGCCGGGATATCCCATATCCTCGTAATACTTGGCCGAGCAGGCGAGCATGAACGTGTCGTGGCGCCCGACCGTATCCTGGACGATCTCGACCAGGGGGACCATGCGCGCGTCGAAATACTTCGACAGCAGGCCGGGTTTCGGCGCCGTCGATCCCATCAGGGTATGGGTGGTGGTGGCGTCGAGGCCATATTCGTCACCCGCTTCGAGGGCCACGGAATCGAAGGCGAGGAAATCCGCGCATTGGCGCCCGTCCACGTCGATGATCTGGATGTACTGACCGGCCTTGACCGTGAAGGCCTCCGCCGTCGCGGCCCTCACGCGCAGGTCGAGAAGGGGCGGAGCCAGCGGTGGCGGCGCCCTCCCCTCGAGGGACGTGGCGGGCTCGATCTCCACCCGCAGATCGGTCGGCGGATCTTGCGCGTCCGGCGCCATCGGGCCGCCGGGGACGATGAGCACGCAGACCGAGGCGGCCGCCGCCGTCACCTCGAAGGCCGAGCCCGGTTGGGACTTGCCGTGAAACAGAGCGTGCGCTTCGAGATCGGACGCTGCGAGGCCATGCCGCGCGAGGGCGGCGCTTTCCGCCTCTCCGCCCATCCCCTCGCCCCGCCGGCGCAAGAGATCCCCCACGTTCGAGGCGACGCGCCCGTCCGCTGCCGCCGTTCCGAACGCATCGGGGCGAGCATAGAGAAAGGCGGGCTGGCACCCTTCCGGATCGACGATGCGCAGACGATCCCCGGCCTCGACCTCGAAGAAGGCTGAGGCTCCCCCCCTCGCCGAGAACGAGAGCGTGCGGGGTGCCGCATCTCCCCGCGCGGGCTCGGGCTGCATCCAGATCTGGTTCATTCGACGATCCCTGGTGAACTGGCCGCGATGCGGCCGGGCCGACGCGAGAGGGTCACGCCCTCATTCGGCGGCTTGGGGCAGGCCCATGAAGGCATCGAGCGAGTCGTCCATCGCCTTCATCCATGTGGTGTGATGGGCCGGCGAGAGCGTGCCGGTGATGGTCGAGCGGTAGGATCTGTCGCGATAGGTGAGGATGCCCTCCATCTTGTGGTGCTCCCATTCCTTGAACAGCTCGGCAACTTTGTCGACGTCGAGGGGAGGATAGTCGGTCGCCGCCAGGAGCTCGCGGACATACTCCGTCTGAAAGTCGATCGCCTCGAACGGGTTGGTGAGCGTGTCCTGATAGGCCAGCCACTTGGTGATGTCGGCGTTCCGCTCTTCCGCGCCCGGCAGGGTGAGCTTGCCCATCATGTAGTCGCGGGCATACCAGGCCTGGGCATCGAACATGTTGAAGGTGTAATACTGATCCTGCATCCCGATATAGATTAGCTTCGGGTTCGACTGCCAGAAGATGCCCTTGTAGATCCCGGCCGGATACAGACAATTGTGTGACTTGAGGCGCAGCTCGTCCGGCAGGAACGGATAGGTGTGCTGATAGCCCGTGCACAGGATGATCGCATCCACTTCCTTGGTGCTGCCGTCCTTGAAATGCGCTGTCTTCCCCGAGAGTTTCAGCAGAAGCGGTTTCTCCACGAAGCCTTCGGGCCAATCGAAGCCCATCGGCTTGGTGCGGTAGCTGAAGGTGATCGATTTCGCGCCGTACTTGATGCACTGGGTGCCAATATCTTCTGCGGAATAGCTTGCGCCGATCATCAGGAGATGCTTGCCGGCGAACTCGTCGGCGACGCGGAAGTCGTGGGCATGCATAACACGGCCTGGGAACTGCTCCAGTCCCTCGAAACTCGGGACGTTGGGCACGGAGAAGTGCCCGTTGGCCACGACCACGTAATCGAACTCTTCGACCTGATGCTCATCGGCGATCAGATCCTTCGCCGTCACGGTGAACCTGCCGGTTTCCTCCGAATAGCTGACCCAGCGGACGGGCGTGCAGAAGCGGATATACTTGCGAACATCGCTGCGCTCGACGCGGCCGGCGATGTAATCGTGCAGCACTGCCCGCGGTGGATAGGACGGAATCGGGCGGCCAAAATGCTCCTCGAAGGAGTAATCCGCGAATTCGAGGCATTCCTTCGGGCCGTTCGACCAGAGGTAGCGATACATGCTGCTGTGGACGGGTTCGCCGTTCCCGTCGAGGCCGGTGCGCCAGGAATAATTCCACTGGCCGCCCCAATCGGATTGCTTCTCGAAACAGACGAGTTCGGGGATCTCCTCGCCTCGGCGTCGCGCGGACTCGAAGGCCCGCAACTGAGCTAATCCGCTCGGACCCGCGCCGATGATCGCAACCCGTTTCCGCATGATGAGATCTCCGAGAAACATCGTGTGAGGCGAGACGGCCCCCGATTGAGCCATCCGCTCCGACAGCGAGGATCGCCCCGCGCGTTCATTCTTCCTGGGAAAATTTTATGCCGGGGTGAAATGACGATGCAATAGTGACTGTTGGCACTACTGTGTGGGTCAGCCTCTGCATTGAAAAAACGAAGGGCGTCTGAGTTTGCGAGGATCATGCCAAATGGTCGTTTCGAGCAGATAATGTGCCATTACCTTGCATCCGCATTCTCTCTTTGCGACCGTGGAAGAAGGACCGGGGGGTAAAGAAGGCCTTGGGTGGTGGGGCTACCGACGATACTGTGCGGGACGCGCACATGGGCGAGGCCGGCCGTCTCGCGACGAGCGCCGTGAGATGCAGTGGATGGCACCGTTTCCAAGATGACCGTTTTAGGATGAGTGACGAACCGATCCGGAACGGTGGCATCGGGTTGACCGACGCCGAATGGTACAGACGGTTCGGCGAGGTCGCGGCTTCGATCGGAACCGAGTCTTTTCACCGGAACTTACTGTCCCTGTTCGCTCTTTCCATCGAGAGCGATTCGGGATGGATCATCCGTTACTCGCGTGTGGCCCCGCCGGACGTGCTCTACACCACCGGGGTTCCAAGCGAGATCGTGGATTTCTACAACAGGAAATGCCTTCGGATCGATCCGTTCTCCCTCTATTGGAAGAGGTTCGGCAAGCCGGGCATCCTGACATTGTCGGAGATCGGGCATACCAGCCCAGAATCGATCCTCTATGCGAAGATCTTCCGCCCCGCCGCCAATATTTCCGACGAATTGGGGATGTTCTTCTCGACGGTGGGGCATTGCTGCTTCGGCTTGTTCCTCGAACGCGAGCGGGGGGAGTTCTCGCAGGAGGATGTCCGTAGGGCGGAACTGATCTTTCCGGCCCTAGAGGGATGTCACCGGAGTCATCTCGGCCACCTTTTCAGCAATCTGCGCTATACGAACGGGAAGCAGGCGGAGGGATTGCTCAACCGCCCGACCCTGATCCGAGACCGCCACGACGTGGAGGTGTTTGCCAACGAGACCTGGAAGCAGGCGGTCCTGGCTGATGTCTCCATCGAACCGATGCTGGAGACGCTGGCTCGCGCGGACGCTATCCAGACCGTCCACGCGCGGGATCATGTGATCACGTCGGAGACCTTCGATCGCGACTTCGCCCTGGCGCCCGGCGGCCGGATCTTCATGCTGGGTCCGAAAGTCTCGGCGCAGGACGATCTGGCCAGTTATCAGGCTGCGGCGGACATCCTGACAGCCCTGACGCCGCGGGAGCGGGACATCCTGACCCTGACCATGAAAGGCCAGGCCACGGGCGACATCGCGCAGATTCTGAAGATCAGCAAGGGCACGATCAAGAACTGCAAGATCCGAATCTATCGCAAGGTGGATGTCACGTCGGAACGGGATCTCATCAAGAAGTTCAGTCCGTTCTTTCCCTCGGCCTGACACGGGCCGCATAGCTCCGCGGCTCCCCAGTGAGGCCGACCCGCAGGCCGGTCTCACCGGGGCCCGGCGGCATGCCGCCGGCTCGCGGTCTGGTATCAGGCGGTCCGTTCGTCGGCCGGATGGGTGCGCAGGCGCATCGGGTCGTAGAACGGCGTCCGCACCACGTTGGCGACCAGCGGGCCGGTCTCGGTTTGGACCTCGACCTCGGTTCCGAGGGCGGAGAGCTCCGGTGGCAGGTGGGCGAGGCCGAGGGACTTCATCAGGTGGCGGCTGTAGGTGGTGCTGTTGACGGTGCCGACCTCGATTCCGTCCTTGAAGATCTTGGCGCCGGGCGTCACCGCCTCATGGTGCAGGATCTCGAGGCCGGCCTGGCTGAAACGCTCGGTGCCCCTCCTCGCCAGCAGGGCGGCCTTGCCGCGAAAATCCGGCTTGTCGAGGTCGACGGTCCAGGCCAGGCCCATTTCCCACGGCGTGGTGTCGGGCTTCGGCATGTCGAAGGGGAAGAAGAGCAGGCCGCCCTCCACGCGCACGATGTCGAGGCAGTCCCACGAGGCCGCCACGATGCCGAAGGGCTCGCCGGCCTGCATGATCGCGTCCCAGAGGGCGACGGCGTCCTTGGCGGCGCAGAACACCTCGTAGCCGCGCTCGGCCGAGTAGCCGCCCCGCGCCAGGGACACGTCACGGCCGAACAGCGTCGTGCGGACATGCTCGAAATACTTCAGAGTCGCCAGATCGAAGGGCGTGTGCGGCGCGAGGATGTCGAGGGCCAGCGGTCCCTGCAGCGACAGAATGTGGACGTCGTCGTCGCGGGCCGCTTCCACGGCGCGGCCTTCGGTGAATTCGGGAAGAACGTCTTCGAGGCTGCCGCCGCCATGCGAGACGCGGAAGGCCTGCGGCCCGTCGCGGTAGACCAGCACGTCGTCGATCAGGGAGCCGTTCTCGTCGACGATGTTGCTGATGGCCGACTTACCTTGCGCGATCTTGCCGACGTCGCTGGTGAGCATCGCGTTCAGCATCGCCTCCGCGTCCGGACCGGAAACGTTGACGATGCGAAGGCCGGAGACGTCGAACAGGCCCGCCCGCGAGCGGACGATGGTGGTCTCCTCGTAGCGGTCGGTGCGGTAGGATTGGGGGATGGGCATCCCGTTCCACTCGGCGTCGAGTGTCGAGCCCAGGGCCAGATGGCGTTCGTTGAGGGCCGACTGGCGGGGAAGGTCTTTGTAGCTCATGGCGGCTGTCCCTTAGAGCGCTCTCCGCCGAAGTGGATGCCGGTTCGGCGAAAAAGAGCGCGGCAAAACAAAGGCCTAGAGATGTGCCCCGACCCAACGTGGTCGGGCGCAGCTCTAGCGTTCCGTTTTTTGATTGGGCGGACTCTGTCTCGTCCCGCGCGCGGGCTGCCGGAGCCGACGGCCCCGGCAGCCCGGTTCGATCAGAGCTGGAAGAACCAGTTCGAGAGGAGGAGCACCACGACGCCGGCGGCGAGCGTCAGGTAGGGCAGGATTCCAGCCCGGCGGCGGCTCACCGCACCGTCGGGGCCGACATGCAGGTCCTCGTACATCTCGGCCGGGAACTTGCCGCCGTCCTGGACATAGTGGCGGTAGCAGAAGACCGGGATGATCAGGGCGGCGGTGATCAGGCCGGCCCAGAGGGCGACCGGGTTCCAGACCTTCGCGCCCGCGCCCATGAAGATCACGTTCACGAAGGCGAAGACGCCGCCGAGCACCAGGATGACAGTCGGTGCGCGGTAGGGGCGCGGGATGTGCGCCGAGTCGATCCGGTGGATCCAGGCCGAGTTGAGGTTGAGGAAGTTGAAGATGATGTAGCCGCAATTCGACACGGCCAGGATGAAGAAGAAGCTCGTCGCATCGGCACAGGCGATCGCCAGGATCGCGAGGTTGAAGACGAGATCGGTCCACATCGCCCGCGTCGGCGCGCCGTGCTCGTTCACATGGCTGAGGTAGCGCGGCAGCCAACCGTCGGCCGAGCCCTGGTAGAGGGTGCGCGAGGACCCCGCCATCGCCGTCATGATGCAGAGCACGAGGGCCAGGATCATCAGCATGACGAGGAAGTTCTCGACGATGGGACCGCCGCCGACCATGTGCGCGAGTGCTGCCGCCACACCCGACCCGTCCACGATGGAGGCCTCCAGCATCCCCTCGACGCCGAGCATGCTTTGGAAGGTGAAGGGCACGAGGGTGAACAGCAGGAGGCAGAGCAGGCCCGAATAGAAGATCGCCTTGAACGTATCCTTGGCGGGATCACGGAACTCGCTGGTGTAGCAGATCGCCGTCTCGAACCCGTAGGTCGACCAGGCCGCGATGAACATGCTGCCGAGGACCAGTGTCCAGCCCGTGATGTTCCAGGCGCCCGGCGCGGGAGCGGCCGGCGCCGCGAGGGGGACGAGCGGAGAGAAGTTCTCCCAGTTCACGCCGTGGATCAGCAGCGGGACCACGCCGACGATGAACATCGGGATGATGACGAGGAGGCCGATATACTTCTGGACGTTCGCCGTTCCAAGGATACCGCGGTGCTGCACGGCGAAGACCGCGAGCATGAGGGCGGCGCCGATGAAGAAGGCCAGGTTGAGGGAGAGCGAGACCGGGCCGAGGGTGGTGGTGAACAGGGTCCAGCTGCGGATGCCCGGCGCCACGGCCGCGATGGCCGCCGTCACCTTGTCGGCATCGGCCATCTGCAGGGCGGCACCGTTGGTGGCGAGCCATTGCACCACGGCCGGCGACGTGGCCGTCGGCTGCGGCGCCATCGCGTTGATGATGTAGGAGGCCGCGATGGAACAGCCCAGCGACAGGACCGGCGACCAGGCGAACCAGTTGCACCAGACCGAGAGGGGCGCCACCAGCTTGGTGTAGCGGACCCAGGCCGCGGCCCCGTAGACCGACGCGCCCCCCGACTTGTTCGGGAACAGGCCGGCGATCTCCGCATAGGTGAAGGACTGGATGAAGCCCATGATCATGGAGAGCGTCCAGATCAGGAAGGCAAGCTTGCCCGTATTGCCGGCAATGCCGCCCACCGAGAACAGGACGAGGGCGGGAACGCCGCTCGCGACCCAGAACGCGCCCGTCCAGTTGATGCTGCGATGGAGTTTGCCGTCTCCGGCGGCTTCGATGGCGGGGGAAGTGTAGCCCGCCAGAGGCTTTGCTGCGGATGTCAGTCCGGTGCTCATGGTTGAATGCTCCATTTGTCTTGGCGAGGGATCAGTTCGGATCGAGACGTGCCCTCCGCGAGACTGCGATCCTCGGGCCGTTCGTTTCGATGAGGTTTGGGAAGAACCGAGGAGCACCCGGAGCCTCGTCTTTTCCATGAGGCACGCTCCCGTGCGCACTCGCCACGCCAGTGAGAAGCGCTGAGAGACATGTCTTCGAGATATCTTATCGTTTGATCAGAAAAGACCAGCTTGCTCACCGCCGTCTATGATGGTGGGAAGCGTACCTTTAGTAGTTAGTTGTTCGCTATTTATTTAGGTTGGCGGGGTTGTCGATGGACTTGCTTTGGACATGTCACCGTCGAATTGGCGCGAGGGCCAAAGTTTTGGGTGAAATGCCGGTATCGTCGCTACCCTGATGTTTGGTGGCTGCTACAAAGGTCCTGTCGGCACACGGGATAAAGATCTGTTTGGTGTTGTCCGGCTGATGCATGTCAGCCGGACGGTCGGGTCGTGCCGGGCAGGAGTGACCGGCAAATCACGTGAGCGAGACCGTCGACGATCGCCTGGGTTCTCTACGGGAACAATCATTTCCCCTCGGGCTAAGGGCTGTCAAGCGCTATTGCAGGTCACCGCCGAGTAAGGACGGAAATTGAACTGAAATGCACCGCAATTGGCCGTTTTTATCCACTCATGCTCAGTATATAAGCAATCTGCTCAGGCAGAATCATTCGCTGCCGATGATCGCAACGCGCTGACATCCTTCATGGCCCGCACACTGTGTTGCCCTGAGGGGAGCAATCGCCGAGGATGCCCGAATCAACCGTGGATTCATGGGCTTTGGCCCTGCTGGGCACTTTCCATTTATCAGGATCGCCCCTGCTTTTTCGAGAATTTGACGAAGGCAGTCGATGAAACGATCGTCCGGCACTTGCCTGATCGACATCGGGCCAACGTGCCGGACGAAATCGGCGATTGACATTTTTATTCTCTTAGCGAAAATTAAATTCTCTTAGAGAACGGTTGTCGCCCTATGGTTGGGTCACGGAGAGTCATGCTCCTTGGATCAAATCCTGCTCCGAGGGTTCGCATGGTCCGTGCCGACCGCTGCGACCGTGAATGGGAATGATGAGCCGGGCGATTGCCATATCGTCCGTTGTCGAGATGAGGCCGATGTCAGATCAGTTCATCAAGAGCCGGCCGGTCTATCAGTCGCTGGCGGTGGATTCCTCCGGATTACGACACCTGCTGGTTTCAGACTCTCCGGCCTTCAGCTTCGCGGCATCGCCCGGACAGGAAGCGGAGATCTGGTTCGTCGCGGCCCCTGACCAGGAGGGCCGTACGAGACCGCCCGAGGCCGGTGGTGGGCGATGCTTTCGTTCGCCGCGGCACCTCATCGATCGCCTCGACCATCGTCTCGCGCGGGAGCGCATGGGGCTGCGGCTCTATGCAAGCGGGACCGAGGATTTCCTTTGGGACGTCTTCAACACGGCGCAGCGCGCCGGAATGAACAAGCAGGAGATCTTCCAGTGTCATTCCGGCACCAAGGCGCGTCGCGTCGCCTGCGTCCATTGCCGGACCTTCAACCACGCAGTGACGACCACCATCGTCCGATGCGAGGGCTGCGGCGCGAACCTATTCGTCCGGGATCATTTCTCCCGGCGCCTCTCGGCTTTCATGGGGGTCAAGGTCGATGCCGAAGTCGCCGGCGACGTTCCTCCCGCAGAGCAGGCCTATTCATGATCGTCGAAGGCAAGCTGTCGGCGCGCGTCGCCGAGATCGAACTCCTGAACCCGACCCTGAAGCGCTTCCGCTTCGTTCCGGAAGGCGGCGGAACATTCCCCACCTCACCGCCAGGGGCGCATGTGCTCGTCACTCTGCGGGATACGGACCGTGTCTGGCAGAACGCCTATTCGCTGGTGACCCCGCCCGATCAGCGTGATCACTATGCTATCATCGTCCGCCGTGTTGCGGAATCGCGCGGCGGCTCGCATTTCCTGCATGACATGCTCAAGGCTGGTGATGCCGTGGAACTCGGCGTACCTGCGAGCCTGTTCCCCATCGCGTCCCGGGCCCGAAAGCATATCCTGATCTCCGGCGGCATCGGTGTGACGCCGTTCCTGTCCTACTTGCCGGTTCTCGCGCTTCGTGGCGCCAATTATGAACTGCATCAATTCTGCGCCGGCGACGAGGTCGAGACCTTTCGGGACCTGCTCGGAACCGATGCGGCGGGCGTTCACGTCCATGGCGTTGCCCGGGGTGCGCGGCCGGATCTCGCCGCCCTTCTCGCCGACCAGCCTCTGGGCACGCATGTCTATACCTGCGGGCCGGAGGGCCTCATGGATGCGGTCGAGGAGACTGCGCGCGGCCTCGGATGGACGCCGCACGCGATCCATCGCGAGAGTTTCGGCGGGGCCAAGGGCGGCGAGCCGTTCGTCGTCACCCTGGCGCGGTCCGGCCGGTCGATCGAGGTCGGGGCGTCGCAGACTCTTCTCGAGGCGCTGGAGGAGGCTGGCATCGAGGCCCCCTGCCTCTGCAGGGGGGGCGCCTGCGGCGTCTGCCTCCTTCCCGTGGTGGAGGGCCTCCCCGACCATCGCGATCACGTCCTGTCCGATGCCGAGAAGTCGGAGGGACGCCTCATCGCGACCTGCGTCTCCCGGGCCAGATCCGAAACCCTCGTGCTCGATTTCTAAGATTAGTCGACGACGAGGAGAACCGATCGTCGTCTGTTGATGCGACCGCGCGGCGGCGGGCGTCCGCCTAACGCGCTGAGGCCGGCCATCGGTCGGGATCAGTGCCGCTTGGTAAAAGGTGGCTGAAATGGGTATTCACTTCAAGACGGACGAGACGTTCCGGGACGACTTCTCCTATCGGAACAGCGACGCTGCGGTCCTGCGCTTTCCGTTTCCGTTCGGCGAAGACACATACAGGTACTCGGTCAATATCGAGCCTCATGTGAAAGCAGGCCCGTCGCCTGCCTTCGAACACGCGTTCGATGTGGACGAACATTACGTCGCGGAATGCAGGGAGCGCGCGATCGTCCTCGATCACGATCCGAAACGGTGTCAGGTGCTGCCGCACATGATGCCCGCGCAATGGGACACGCTCGAACTTCTGATGGAGAGCCTGTCCACGGATTACCCCGAGCATTTCAGCCTGACGCGGGACGGGACCGCATGGCATTGGATCAACCGTCCCCTGAACCTCGACCAACGCTTCGTCTTCGGCGACGCGTCCACGCTGCCCTGCGAGCCGTTCGAATACATCACTCGTCAGGCGCAAGGCGATTTCACCCTTCAGGATCAGCGGGACAACAATCTCTACGTCGATGGCGGTATGGTCACGACGCAGGCGGATTGGTCGCTGGAATTCGATATCGGGATGAGCTTTCACGAATGGCACGGGCCGGTACCGCTGGCACATGAGATCGGCGTATTCGACCGGGCGCTGCAATATCTCCTGCGTCTGCAATACGGGCATCCCGTCCGCCGGTTGAACTGGACGATGACGATCAACCCCCGTCTCGATACCTCGCCCGAGAATTATCCCGACTGGGGCCCCGACCGCACCACCCTCACGGCGGAGAACATCGCGGGCAAGCTTCACCTGCGCGTCGAGTTACAGACCCTGTTCCGCCTGCCCCGCTCCAACGCGATCCTGTTCGGAATCCGCTGCTACCTGATCAGCCTGCAGGATATCGAGCGGGTGAAAAAGTGGCACAAGCGCCTCCATCGCGTACTGGCGACGCTCCCGCCCGAACTCGTGGAGTACAAGGGCCTGATCCGCTTCTACGACCTGCTGGTGTCCCGTCTGGCCGCTATGGACGACGGCACACCCCTGTCCCTCGGCATCCAGCCCGACCAGACCCAGTTGCCGGCCTGAGCTGCCTGTAAGATTTTGATGCGGTGGTGTAGAGGCGGGCCGCCCGAACTATCGAGGGTCGGAAGCCTTGGAAATGGCAGTTGCAGACTTGCTGATGATGCCGCAAAGACCGGCAATCGCTGGTTTAATCAATAAAGTAAGTGGTGAGCGCGCTGGGACTCGAACCCAGGACCTACAGATTAAAAGTCCGTTGCTCTACCAGCTGAGCTACGCGCTCGCTTGCTCGGTGGGCCGGTCCCGATGGGGATCGGGCTGCCCGTTGGTGCAAGCGTGGCTCGCAATAGGGGGTTGGAGTGGAGGGGTCAACCGGTGCCGCGCTTGGCAATGTCATCGCGACGGTTTGGCTCGGGCTGCGCCGGAGGGGTGTTTGGCTTTTGCTGGGTAGGCCTTCATTCTTGGATAGACCTGAACGCGGGGATGCCCGTGTCATGATCCTCTCGGCAGTCTGGTAAACCGACAGCGCGGTCGAGGGCGTCCTGCCGCCCTCGATGGCGACCGTCCCGTCACTCCCGCGAAAATGGTGTCGACTTCGTCCGGGCCCTACCAAACCGCGTGCCGACACCCTTGAAGGTGATATCAGCGGGAGACGGTTTCGTCGGCGCGCTCGGCCTCGGCGCGCGCCCAGCCCTCGCGGGTCTCATCGCAGAAATCGGCGAGACGACCCGCGGCGATCGCCGCACGCATCCCTGCCATCAAGTCCTGGTAATAGGACAGGTTGTTCCATGTCAGCAGCATCATGCCCAGGATCTCGTCGGTGCGGACGAGGTGGTGGAGATAGGCACGGGAATAGTCCCTCGCGGCGGGGCATGACGACGTTTCGTCCAGCGGTCGCGTATCCTCGCCGTGCCGGGCGTTGCGCAGGTTTATCCGGCCATGGCGTGTATAGGCTAGGCCATGGCGGCCGGCGCGGGTGGGCATCACGCAGTCGAACATGTCGATGCCGCGCATCACCGAGCGCATCAGGTCGTCGGGCGTGCCGACTCCCATGAGGTAGCGCGGCTTGCCAACCGGGAGATGCGGCTCCACCGTCTCGATCATGGCCAGCATCACGGCCTGCGGCTCGCCCACCGCCAGGCCACCGATGGCGTAGCCCTTGAGATCGAGATCGGCCAGGGCCCTGGCGCTCTCCACCCGCAGGTCGGGCAGGTCGCCGCCCTGGACGATGCCGAACATTGCCTTGCCCGGCTGTTCGCCGAAGGCGATCCGGCAACGCTCGGCCCAGCGTAGGGAGAGGCGCATGGCGCTCTCGATGGCCGCTCGCTCTGCGGGAAGCCGAACGCATTCGTCGAGCTGCATCTGGATGTCGGAGCCGAGCAGCCCCTGGATCTCGATGGAGCGCTCCGGGCTCATATGGTGGCTCGACCCGTCCACATGCGAGCGGAAGGTCACGCCCTGCTCGTCGAGCTTTCTCAGGGCGGAGAGCGACATCACCTGGAAACCGCCCGAATCGGTGAGGATCGGGTGCGGCCAGTTCATGAAACGGTGGAGGCCGCCGAGCCGCTCCATCCGCTCCGGGCCGGGACGCAGCATCAGGTGATAGGTGTTGCCGAGCACCACGTCGGCGCCGAGATCCCGGACCTGGCCCGGATACATCGCCTTGACCGTCGCCGCGGTCCCCACGGGCATGAAGGCCGGGGTACGGATCGTCCCCCTCGGCATCGAGATTGCACCGGTGCGGGCCTGTCCGTCGGTGGCGTCGACGCGGAAGCCGAAGTGGTCAGATGTAGCGTTTCGGAGGGAGGCAGTGTCGGACATGGGCCAGGTCTTTAAAGCTCCGCGCCGCAAAACGGAAACATGCGAGCCTCCTACAGGCGGTCGGTCATCAGCACAGTCCGGAAGCTGACCGCGCCTCTGGTCGCCACTGCCGACCGGCGCTATCGCATCCTCCCATTATCCGGAGATTCCGAGCGGGATTTGTCCGTCCCGGCCGACTCACCAAACGACCGCGAGGGATAGCGATGCTCATGGGGATCTGGCTCGATCAGCCGCTAGCACTGATCATCGGCATACTCGCAAGCCTGTTCGCCGGCATCTCGATCGTCTTGATCGTCCTGACGAACGTGCCCGCCACGCGGGCGCATCTGTTGAACAATGTCGGCGGCATCGTCGCGTCGTTCTTCAGTTCGATCGGCATCCTGCTCGCCCTGCTCACCGGCTTCGTGGCGAACGATGCCTGGGAGCGGCAGGGCAAGGCATCGCGGATCGTCCAGACCGAGCGGGCGAACCTGATCGCCGCCTACGACCTCAGCGAGGCCACCGTCTCGGACATGTCGGACATCCAGAAGGCGCTCCTCGCCTACGCGAATGCGGTGATCACCGACGAATTTCCGAAGATGGGAACGGGGACGGCGTATTCCAGCCAGGCGGGCGCGGCCCTCAGCGCGCTCATGAAGATGGTCGCCGACCCGGTGCACACCACGGCGTCCGGTGCCGTCGCTCACACCGCGCTGATGACCACGATCATGAACCTTCGCGAAGCTCGCGGTGAGCGGCTCGCCCTGAGCGCCAGCAAGAACGACGATTCGAAATGGCTGACGTTGCTGTTCCTCTGCACGCTGACGCTGATCTCCATCGGTATCGTCCATGTGGACAAGCCGCGCGCCCAGGTGATCACGCTCGCCATCTTCTCCACGGCGATGGTGGGAACGCTCTGTGTCATCGCGCTCCACGAGCGGCCCTTCGATGGTCCCTTCGCCATCGGGCCCGAAGCGTTCGAGCGGGCTAAAAGCATGATGACGACACACCAGGAATGACCGGCCTGCCGGGGCCGCGCCGCCGTCCCGCTTCGCGAGCGTGACACTGCGGGCGCCCGAGAGGGGGGATTATCGCGTCACTCGGATCGGGCTGGAAACAGCAGGCTCGAATCCCCGTACGAATAGAAGCGATAGCCGGCCGCGATGGCATGTGCGTAGGCCGCCCGCATGGTCTCCAGCCCGGAAAAGGCGGAGACCAGCATGAAGAGGGTCGAACGCGGCAGGTGGAAATTGGTCATCAAGGCGTCCACCGCGCGGATGCGGGTGCCAGGCGTGATGAAGATCTCGGTCGGACCGGAGAAGGCATGAAGCCTACCATTCTCGTCCGCCGCGCTCTCGAGCAGGCGCAGCGCCGTGGTCCCCACCGCGACGATGCGGCCTCCCCCGTCTCGCGTCCGGTTGAGAGCATCCGCGGTTTCCTCATCGAGAAAGCCGATCTCGGCATGCATGCGATGGTGGTCGGTATCGTCGGCCTTGACCGGCAGGAATGTGCCCGCCCCCACATGCAGCGTCACGCAATGGCGCCGGATGCCGGCGGCGTCGATCCGTGCCAGGAGGTCGTCGGAGAAATGTAGGCCCGCGGTGGGGGCGGCAACGGCGCCGGCCTGCCGGGCATAGACCGTCTGGTAATCCACCGCGTCCTGCGCGTCGGTGCTGCGCTTGCCCGCGATGTAGGGCGGGAGCGGCAATTCGCCGGCCAGCACGATGGCCTCGTCGAGGGCGGGGCCGGAGAGATCGAAGCGCAGGACGATCTCGCCGCCCTCCCCCTTCTCCGTGATGGTGGCATCGAGAACGCCGAGGGAGCAGGCGGCACCCTGCCCGCTCCGCCCGAAGCTCACCCTGTCACCGATGGCAAGACGCTTGCCCGGCCGGGCAAAGGCGCGCCATCGGTCGGTTGCCTCGCGCAGGTGCAGCATGGCCTCCATCCGCAGCCCCGGCGATCCCGAGCGGTGACGGATGCCGTGAAGGCGGGCCGGGATCACGCGGGTGTCGTTGAAGACGAGGGCGTCGCCCGGCCGCAGCAGGTCGGCGAGATCGCGCACCGCGCGGTCCTCCAGGGCCTCGCCCGGCCGGACCACCAGCATTCGCCCGGCATCGCGGGGCTGGGGTGGCCTGAGGGCGATGCTGGATTCGGGCAGATCGAAATCGAAGAGGTCGACGCGCATCGGGCGCCAACAGCACGGTTCAGGTCTCGGGATCAATGGCCGGCGGATCGCCGTCTGGAAAAAGCGGGAAGCGGCCGTCGCGCATTGTGGATGCGGGACATAGACATGCAGATGACGGCCAAGTCGCCGGAAGGGCTTGACGGGCGAAACCCATATCATCACCACTTTTCATGTACCCGCCTTTCTCCACCGGGCCGCACGGTTACAGGTCTACGTTGAAAACAACCTTGACCGCGTCGGCGCGAGTCTGCGTTGTGGCCGGCCAAATTGGCTCAGATTCGGTTCGTGCGATGACTGACACCTTCAAGACCGCCCTCCCCAAGGCCAAGGTTCCTCGCCGGCGGATCACGCTGGACTCGCAGTTGATGTCCTACTGGGACCGGGAGGCCCAGCGTCTCGATGTCATGGCGGCCAATGCCCGGTGGGGTTGGATGGCCCGAAGCTACGCGCGCAAGGCCGAGCGCGCGCGTGCGCAGAGCGCCCGCTCTGCCCAGCGAGAGGCGGATCGCGGCGTGGGGGCCGCGCCGGCATCGCAAGAGATCGAACCCCAGACATAGCAGCGACTAAACCCTTCACCGGCGGGTTCAACCTTTGCCGTGGCCTTGTCGATGGGGATGATCGTATGGGCAGGGCGCGCCACGCCCTGCCCCGCCATCCGCCGGGCCTGTCACGGATTCTCACCGGAAATGGACCGCACACAGAAAGCCGCCCTCGCGAGCGCCGGAATCGGCCTTCTCGTGATGGCGATCAAATTCACCGCCTACTGGCTCACCGGCAGTCTCGCGCTCTATTCGGACGCGCTGGAGAGCATCATCAACGTGGCGGCGGCGGCCTTCGCCTTCATCGCCTTGCGCGTGGCCGCCGCGCCCGCCGACGAGGACCATCAGTTCGGGCACCACAAGGCCGAGTATTTCTCGGCGGTGATCGAGGGGGCCCTCATCATCGTGGCCGCCATCCTCATCCTGCGTGAATCCTATTACGGCCTCCTCGACCCGAAACCCCTCGATGCGCCGATGCTGGGCCTTGCCGTCAGCGCGGTGGGGACGGCGATCAATGCCGCCTGGTCCATGGCGCTCCTGAGTCGCGGCAAGGTCTGGCGCTCGCCCGCCCTGGTGGCCGATGCCCGCCATGTGATGGCGGATGTCTTCACATCCGGTGGCGTTCTGGTCGGCGTCGCCCTGGTGGCCCTCACCGGAACCCTGATCCTCGATCCGCTCATCGCCGGCCTCGTCGCCCTCAATATCCTGTGGTCGGGCTGGACCATGGTACGCGATTCCGTGAGCGGCCTTCTCGACAAGGCGGCTCCGGCCGAGATGGTGACCCAGATCCGTGCCCTGATTTCGGAGCATGGCGAGGGGGCGCTGGAGGCGCATGACGTGCGCACACGGCATGCCGGGCAGGCGACCTTCATCGATTTCCACCTCGTGGTGCCCGGCGAGATGACCGTGAAGGACTCGCACGACATCTGCGACCGGCTCGAGAGTGCCATCGAAGGCGCCATCGCGGGGGCCGTCGTCGTCATCCATGTGGAGCCGGCCGAGCATGCCAAGGGCCGCGGCGTGCCGGTGGTGTAGGGGCGAGCCTCCCCCGGAATGCGCGAGAATCCACCGCCACGCGCACCGTCGTTCGAGCGTCATCCGACCCCCCTAATGTCCGCCACGGCCGGTGATTTGACGTCCGCTCGTCCGCGGACGCGTCCGGCCGAGGATGAGACCGCATGACCGCCTATTCCGTCGCGAACGGCACGACGCAGACCGCTCGCTTCACCCTGGCGGGCGCCGACACGCTGCAGGTGGACGGAACCCTGTCTGTCTCCGCCAATGCTCAGTCCGTGCGCTTCCAGGTCGCCCCGGACGGCGCCGAGATCCACAATGACGGACTGATCGAGAACACCGCCGGGGGCCGCGCGATCCGCTTCGAGAGCGAAATCGGCGCGACCCTGACCGCGACGATCGACAATGGCGGCACCATCCGCGCCGGGGACGATGCCGTGCAGATCCAGGACGGCACCGTCGCCGCCGGCACGCTCACCATCACCACGGATAGCGGCTCGACCATCGTCTCCTCCGAAGGCCAGGCCCTCGACCTCGCCTCGACCACGGGCGGGTTCCTCGCCGAGATCGACAATGCCGGCTCGCTGCTGTCCCTGGTCTCGGACGGCGTGCGGATCGGCGCGACGCTGGATCTCGTCAATAGCGGCACCATCCGGGGCGGTTCCGCCACCGGCTACGTTCAGGGTGCCGACGGTATCCAGTTCGAGGACGGGGCGAGCGGGACGATCCGCAACGATGCCGGCGGCGCCATCCTCGGCGACCGCCACGGCGTCAATATGGGCGAGGGCAGCGTCGCCACGGTGACGAACGAGGCCGGCGCCCGCATCCTCTGCGGCAACGGCTCCGGCATCGGCTCGGACGGCACCGCGACCGTGATCAATCACGGAATCATCACGGGCACCTTCGCGGATGCGGCCGGCTCCGATGTCAACGGCGCGACGCCCGGTTCCGAAGACGGCGGCGGCCCGGACGGCATCAATGACGGCGACGGCGACGGGATCGACGTCGATTTCCGTGCAACAATCGAGAATCACGGCACCATCCGCGGCCTCGGCGCCGGCGGCACGGGGTCCGACGGGCTGCCCAACACCGCCGAAGGCATCGCGGCGGGCGGCGGCGACATCGTCAATCTCGCCGGCGCGCGGATCTACGGCGCCGGCCTCGGAATCCTGATCGACGACTCGTCGCAGGGGGATGCGCCGTTCCTCACGAGCATCGACAATGCGGGGCTCATCCACGGCGGGTCGGGCATTGCCATCAAGATCGTCAGTGCCCTCGACGACGTGGTGGTCAATGCCGGCCGCATCATCGGCTCGGGCGGCACCGCGATCCAGTTCGGCTCCGGCGACAACACGCTGGCCATCGAGACGGGCTCGGCCATCCGTGGCCTCAGCCTCGGCGGCGACGGCACCGACACGCTCGATTACTCGGATTTCGGCGCATCGGCGCGCGCGCTGTTCGAAACCGGCCGGGCCACGGGCACGGGGGGCGTCTCCGGCTTCGAGATCGTCAAGGGCTCGGCCTTCGCCGATTCCATGCGGGGCGATGCCGAGGCGAACCAGTTCCTCGGCGGCGCGGGTGAAGACCGGCTGTTCGGCGGCGCCGGGGACGACATCCTGACAGGCGGCGCGGGAACGGATGTCCTGCGCGGCGACGCCGGTGCCGACACCTTCGTGTTCGATACGCTTCCCGCCGGCAAGAAGGACCGGATCGTCGATTTCAGCCACGGCGAAGACAGGCTCGCCCTCGATGCCAGCGTCTTCACGGCGCTGACCCCCGGCTCCCTATCGGACGAGGCCTTCGCCGTCGGCGCCGCGACCACGGAAGACCACCGCATCCTCTACGACGCGGCCAAGGGCCATCTCTTCTACGACGCGGACGGCTCCGGCACCGACCACGATGCGGTGCTGCTCGCGACCCTTCTCGGCAAGCCCGAACTGACCGCCTCCGACCTGCTAGTGGTCTGATCCGGGCAATTTTCGGCGCGGGGGCCGAGATGCCCCCCGCCGGGACATGGTATGGCCGCGGACCCACCTGCCCTTCCCGGCGACGGGATGCGTTGGTCTTCGCTCTCGCCAAAATTTGACGTTTGGTGCCTGATAGAACCGTCGCAATGCGGGGCGGACGTTCTGCCTTAGGCTTTGACGCGTTTCTGCATCTCCACATTCTCAACAGGGCTCCCGCACTCCATGCCGGGATAGCTGCGCACCTCTCTCCAACCATGACGTGCGTAGAAGGCGCGTGCTCGGGAATTGAACGCACGCACCTCTAGGCGCACGACGTGATGAATGCGTGCGGCTTGCCGCTCGGCGGCGTCGAGTAGCTTCGAGCCAACCCTTCGTTCCAAAAGGCAGGATCGACGTGCAAGTCGGCGATCTGATCGTCCTCGACCTGCATCATCCCGATCAGCACGTCGTCCCGGATAGCGACGATGAAGCTTCGCCACTGGTTCTCGGCGTGAAGCCGCGCAGGGTCGAACGAAGCGAAGGTTTGAACCGCCTCGAACGGAAGTTCAGGCGCCCAGGTGACAAGCCAGGAGCGCCGCAGCAGGCGCACGAGAGCGGGCACATCACTCTCTTCGGCCGGACGAAGGATCATCCGCTCAGACGCCACTTGCGCTCCATGGGATGGCCCCGGTGCTGCAGAGCCTCACCCGACCATGACACCCATTCAAGCTGGCAGCCAGAATGCCCAGAAGGGGGGAAAGCGAACCATGCTGCTCGTCGGCTCAAAGGTTTGACAGCGTTCGTCCGCGTGCGGCCTTGATGACTTCTTGGGCGGGGATGTTGACCCAGGTTTCACCACCGGTGTCCGCCCCTGCTTCCAGCCAGTCGCCCACGATCCGGTAGCCGAGGGTGTAGCCGAGCCATCGCGGGCACCGTCCCTCGAAGCCGAAGAACCACGCGCGGTGGTCGTGACCGTCGCCGGCGAGCGTCGCATTGTCCGGCAGGTGGGCCGCGAGCACCTCATCGGTCACGGCGCATTCCCACGGCGCGGGTGGCGAGCCGAACAGGCGGCTCACAAACTGGCCTGCCAAGCCCTCACTAACCAGGGCCTCGCCCAGGGTCCAGCCGTAGCCGGGACCGGCCATACGCATGCAGTGGTGGGCCTCGTGCGCCACGGTCTGGCGCAGGTCCCCATTTCGCAGCGAGTGCGCGAAGTTCGGGCTGTCGGGGTCGATGGTGAGGGAGAACAGACCAGGGCGCATGGCTTGTTCCGTCGTGCCGGTCTCCGGAATCACCGCGCCGGGCAGGCGCTGAACGAGGATGTCGAGCGGCGGCACCGGTAGCACGCCCGCTACGGCCTTTCGAGCGATCTCGACCTCATCAGCGATGGTGCTACGCCAGGGCCCCAGATCGCCGGATGCCTCAAGCCAATGGAGTCGCCACGTCATCCGATACTCCGCGTGCTTCACATCCCCACCCTGCCGTGGGGGGCGAGATGGGGCAACTTCGCCTACGGATAGCTTCCGGACTCTGGCCTTTCGGCCAGAAGCAGACGTTTCGCCTCCGACCTGACGGAGACGTTCAGGATACTGTTTGTCGAGCCTGATAGCGGACGTCCGCCGCTACGATAGGTCCAGCATGATGTTGGCCGATACAGCGTCCTTTCTGGCCGATCAGGCGACGCCGGCCATCCGACGAAGCGGATAGATGATCCTTTCTCAAATGGGGATCCCAGATGCGTCGCGATGTCGAGTTTCGTTCCGAAGGCCGTAACTTGCGCGGCTGGCTCTACGAACCAGAAGGCGAGGCGCAGAGCCATCCCTGCATTGTCATGGCGCACGGCCTGTCAGGGGTGAAGGAGCAATACCTCGACCACTACGCGGAGGTTTTCGCTGCCGCTGGTCTCGGCGCGCTGGTGTACGATCACGCCAACTTCGGTTCCAGCGACGGGCTGCCCCGGCAGGAAGCCGATCCCGTCCTGCAGCGACGCGGATATCGCGATGCGATCAGCTTTGCCGAGACCCAGGCTTGGGTCGATCCCGCCCGCATCGGCCTATGGGGGACAAGTTACAGCGGAGGCCATGTGCTGGAGGTTGCTGCCCTCGATCGGCGCGTCCGCTGTGTCGTCAGTCAAGTGCCGACGATAAGCGGCTACTGCTCAGCACTTCGACGCACGCGTGCTGATCTCGTGCCGGCGTTGCTCTCCCGGCTCGACGCAGATCGTGCCACGCGTTTCAGGGGTGAGGAGCCTGCGACCTTCCCGGCCGTCTCGAACGATCCGCATGAAGGGTGTGCGATGGCCGGCAGCGACGCCTATGTCTTCTTCACCGAGACCCGAGATTTTGCGCCAACTTGGCGTAACACACTCACCCTCCGCAGCGCTGAACTGGCGCGCGAGAACGAACCCGCCATCCATATCGCCCGTATCAGCCCCACCCCACTCTTGATGATCGTAGCCGACCACGACCTGTTGACGGCCACGGAACTCTGCCTGGAAGCTTACCAGCGGGCGCTCCCACCCAAGCATCTGATGTTGCTCGCCGGAGGCCATTTCGATCCCTATGTCAAGCTCTTCGAGCAAACCAGTACTGCCGCTCGTGACTGGTTCCGTACTCATCTCGTCGGTGGCCACGCGTGACGAGCCGGCAGCGATGTCCCTCCACGCCATCGCGCGTGACTATGTGGATGGCTCGGTCGTCGGCGAGCATTGCCATGTCGGCGGGCAGCTTATCCATGCCACGGCCGGCGTCATGCAGATCCGGGCGGCTCAGCGCCTGTGGCTCGTCCCGCCTCGGCGAGCCCTCTGGATCCCGCCGCGCCTGACGCATGCACTCCGAGCACGGGGAGACGTGTCGCTCCGGACGCTCTACATCGAAACGGCTTGCGCCCAGCGGCTCTTGGGCGATGTGCCTCGCGGCTTCGTGGTCCCAACGCTGGTACGGGAGTTGATCCTGCGCATGCTCGATCCATGCGCCGCAAGCGATGGAGAGCGTATTGGCCGCCTCACCGCCGTGCTGGTCGATGAACTCGCCGATCTCGACCCGGAAGGTGTCGCCCTCTCGATGCCCTCAGACCCCCGCCTAGCGCGCGTTTGTGCCGGCATACTGGCCCGGCCTGGAGAAGAGCACCGGATCGACGAGTTGGCGCGTCGCGCCGGCGCATCAGTTCGGACTCTGAGACGCCTCGCTCTTCATGAACTCGGCTGCCCCCTCTCGACGTGGCGTCAGCAAGCCCGGATTCTCTCGGCCGTGCCGATGCTGATTGCTGGAGAGTCCGTGACCGGGACTGCCCAAGCCCTGGGCTATGAAACCACCGGTGCTTTTGCAGCCATGTTTCGACGATTCGTAGGGATGTCGCCGCGCGAGTACTCTACGTCTTGCGGATGATATGCCCATTGTTTGAGTGCGGAAGTCGTCATCAAGTCTATTTTTTCTCCTATCTGACTGATTGCGGACTGGCCGAGATCCCTCAACCCAGTCGTAGTCATCGTCCGCCCAGCTGCCGCGAAGCGGACCTTCCCGATGCCTGCCAAGGGTCGTGAACAGACGGAATGAGCCGTCAGATGTGGACCGCCGGAGGAGATCGTTACTCGGAAGCCGGCCTGGATCGTCGGGTGCCGGGCAGATCGCTGCCTGAGGGGCATCATGGGCGGACGCCCGATCAGGCGCGGATCGTCCCCGCGCCGGCAGGGGCTGCCGCCATCAGCCTGCGGCGGCGGGCGCCGCGGCGGAGGACGTAGAGGGTGAGGCCGGTCGCCGCGAAGAGCGGCATCGCCAGGGAGGCGGCGAAGAACAGGAAGGCGACGAACCCGCCGAAGAAGCGGCCGCGATGCACTTCGAGCATGTTCTCGGCCATCTGCCGGCCGAGGGGCTTGTCGGCAAAGCGGGTCTGCGAGAGGCGGGCGCCGGTGGCGGGGTCGAAGGTCGCCTCGTCGCGGGCTTTCGGCAGGTCCGACGCGCTGGCGAGGAATCGGATGCGGATCGCCGCCTGTTCCGGCCCCGGCAGCGCGATGAGGGCCATGTGCGCGCCGGCGCCCTCCCCGGCGCTGAACGTCGCCCAGGCGGTATCGAGGGCCGAGCCCGTGGTCTGAGGCGGCGCGCCGGGGCCGCGTGCCGCCCGAGGGGCGCGGGTCTCACCGGTGAGGAGCCAGGTCGCGGCGTTCCTGTAGCTGTCGAAGGACCACCACAGCCCGGTCAGGGCGATGGCGGCGTAGAAGGGCACGAGCCAGGTCCCCGCGATGGTGTGGAGCGACCACCAGCGCGGTCGTCCGGGCCGTTTGAGGGAGGGTTTCAGCCAGATCTTCCACGTATGGAGTTTGGGCCAGCGCAGGTAGAGCCCGGTGGCCAGGAAGACCAGGAGGGCGATGGCGCAGATGCCGGTGATGCTGCGGCCCCAGCCCTTGCCGTCGCCCGGAAGCAGCAGCCAGCGATGCAGCTTGCGGATGGTGACGAACGTGTCCTCGAGGCGCATCTCCCCGAGGGTCCGGCCGTCGACGGGGTCGAGATAGAGGGTCGGCGGCCGCGCGCCCATGGCCGGGTCGTTGGCGAACCGGATGCGCGGGCTCCGCTCGGGATCGCCCCAGAGGGCCAGGGAGCTCACTACCCTCCCCGGCTGCTGCGCCTCGACCCGCGCCTTGAGGGCGGCGGGCGAGAGGCGGGGCGCATCGCTCGCGGTGACGAAGGCGCGGTCGGCATTCGCCCATTCCGTCAGCGCCTCTTCATAGCTCAGCAGCGCGCCCGTCACGCCCACGAGGGCCAGGACGAGCCCCGCCGTGAGGCCGAGCAGCCAATGCAGGCGGAACAGAACGGTGCGGGTCGTCATATGCGCTCGCCTACCAGAATAACCCTGCGGTCCCGATTGCACGGACCGGATCTTCCGCCGCGACGCCCAGATATGTGCCGACTATGCGCGCCCTCGGGGAAGTGCAGTGCTGCGTGAGACAGACCATCTCTCTGTCGAACGACGATAAGTGCCGAACTACGAACGCGAAGCCGGGTGTGTCAATTGTTCAATGGCGGATGGATGAATCTCATCGAATAGATTGGAATGACTATAAATCGCCATTGAGGAATAATGTTTACTTATTCAGATTTGTGCCTTCGAGATAGACATAGAATATTGATATATAATTCAAATTTATAGGTCTACTCTTTCGTGCCGAAGCGATGACGCGTCGCCATATCCGTCCGGCGCCAGCCCTCATTCGTCCTGTGTCTCCCCGAAAATGTCCTCGAACGCCGCGCGCAGCGCCATGTCCAGTTCGGGCAGGGTGACGATCTGGCCGAGATCGACGAGGCTGGTCACCCCGTGTCCGGAGATGCCGCAAGGCACGATGCCGGAGAAATGCGACAGGTCGGGTTCCACGTTCAGGCTGATGCCGTGGAAACTCACCCAGCGGCGCACCCGGATGCCGATCGCCGCGATCTTGTCCTCCACCCCCTCCCCCTTGTCGGGGCGGCGCACCCAGACGCCGACGCGGTCCTCGCGCCGTTCGCCACGCACGTTGAAGGCGGCGAGCGTGGCGATGATCCAGGCCTCCAGGGCGGAGACGTAGGCGCGCAGGTCCGGCCTGCGCCGGTTGAGATCGAGCATCACATAGGCCACCCGCTGGCCGGGCCCGTGATAGGTGTACTGGCCCCCCCGCCCGGTGGCGTGGACCGGGAACCGATCCGGCTCGACGAGGTCCCCGGTCTTCGCCGAGGTTCCGGCGGTGTAGAGCGGTGGGTGTTCGAGCAGCCAGACCATCTCCGGCGCCTCCCCGCCGGCGATCCGCCCCGCATGCGCTTCCATTGCGGCCACCGCCTCTTCGTAGGGGACGGGAGTGTCGCTGATCCGCCACAGGACCGGCCGCATGCCGGAGCGCGGCCGAAAATCGACCGTCGAGACGGAGAGACGGTCTTTGCCGGCGGGTTCGTTTACCAAGGCTTCACCATATCTCAGGAACACTCCGGCATGGCAGGCCCGGTGCGGGCCGACGGAGTTCGTGGCGCGTGGCAGTTCTCGAAGACCTCAAGGTCGATCTCTCGGTGGTGCTCGGGCGCAGCCACATGCCGCTCCATATGCTGCTGCGCATGGGCCGCGGCGCCGTGATCGAACTCGAATCCACGGAAACCGATATGGTCGAGATTCTCGCCAACGACCACCCGATCGCGCGCGGTCAGATCGTCGTGACCGGAAACCGGATTTCGGTGGAGATCACCGAGCTCATCCGCAAGGCGGACGTGGTCCGCATTCCGGGCGTCACCATCGGCGATGGGGCGGTTCAGATCCTTGATGGACCGGTCGATCTCATCTGAGACGCATGACGGCGCTTGTCGTGGCAGATTCGATCTGTTATCCGCTGCGCCGCGCCACACGAAACGCCTCGCACCGCCCTCCGGCGGAGAGCGCGGCGGAACGGGTGGCACCGATGCGGCCATGGCGGAATTGGTAGACGCGCTAGCTTGAGGTGCTAGTCCTGCAAGGGGTGGAGGTTCGAGTCCTCTTGGCCGCACCAACTCAATCGAGTTGTTGTACCCCGAAGCGTCTGATCCCGGAGACGGCCACGAGGCCGGATGGGATCGTCGAGCGATCATCAAGAAGAGTGTTGTCGGGTTCGGATCTCGGGTTCAGGCCGGAGGTCTGGAATGCGCATCCGGCCGCAAGCTCCGCAGCCCAGGTTCGATGCGGGCGGATCGCGGCCGCTCCCGAACCACGCGCCCGGCACGCCTCCTCACTCCGCCTTCTGCGTCGGGTAGGTGAAGACCGGCGCGGCTTGCAATTCCGCTTTCGTCTGGCGGATCTCCGCCTCGATCGGCTCGCCGACATGGACGCTCGCCCGGCCCTTCGTGGCTTCGGTCGTGGTGGCGGCGCCCGCGGGGCCGGTGGCCTGGTCGGTATCGCCGGTATTCTCCGCCTTGAGGACGGCATCGCCGGATTTCGCGCCCGGCATGGTCTCGGGTGTCACTTTGGCGGCTCGAGCCTCGGAGGGGGCGTCCTTCGGCTTGACGATGGACGGGTCCGGAAGCTCTCCGGCCTTGGCGTTGGTGTTCCACGCCATCTGGTCGAAGGCCACCGCGACCCGCTTGCCGCCCACACCGAGGAAGCCGCCGACATCGATCACCACCGCCTGGATGCGACCGTTCCCGTCCACCAGCACGTCCTCGATGGTGCCGACCTTGACATGATCCTGGCCCACGACGCGCAGGCCGATGACCTTGGACGCCTTGAAGCTCCCCAGCGGGGCCTGGGTGAGGAAGGCGGATTGTCCCGTCTGGCCGTCCTGTGCGAGCGCCGGAACCGCCGAGGCGGCGACGATGAGGAGCGCGAGGGTACGGACGAATGCCGGCATGTCGGTTCTTCCAGACGATCGGGAGCGATCTGCTGAACCCTCAACACATGCGGCCGGGTCCTGGTTCACCCCGGCCCGCGCCGTCCGGTCGGCGCGGAGGTCCCGTGGTCGACGGGTTCAGTGGCCGAGCACCGATTGCTGCCCGGTCTGGGTCTCGGCCTCGGTCGCCTTCGCCATGGCGACGCCGATCTCGAAGAGCAGGAGATCGACCAATTGGCGCATCACCAGCGTGCCCGACGTTTCGATGATCTCCCGTGCCGCGATGCAATGTCCTGCCAGCGTCTGGAGGTGATCCTCCCGGTTCACTGCCGATGAGTACATGGGGAGCGCCCTTTTGTTCTGTTGTCGAAGACCCTCGTCTTCGAGGTGTCGTCTGCTGTCTGCCGAGTGGCCGCCGCTCAGGCGGCGAGATAGGCGTAGGACGAGGGTGCGAGCACGGAATCCGGGTTGCCGCTGACGCTGCGCAGGCGCGCGAGGGTGCGCTCGTCGAATTCTGCCGTCGCCGCGATGATGTCCTCGCCGCTGATCGTGTGGGGCAGCCCGAGCGGGCGGGCGCGGAAGTGCAGCTGCACCACGTGCAGCAGATAGAGCGTCGGCATCTGCAGCACGAGGCGGTTCACGCCGTGGTGCATGCCCCATTCGACGATGCCCGTGAGCAGGGCGAGGGAGACCGGGTTGACCACCTTGCCGCGGGCCCTGTGCGAGCGCGCCACGGCCTGCCGCGTCCATTCCCAGGTCCGGGTGCCGCACGGACGTTCGCCCTCGCAGAGCTGTGGCATGATTTCGGACAGAAGGTGCGGCCGCGTCGTCGGCAGAAGCCGGCTATAGCCGATCACCCTGCCATCCTCGATCGCCAGGAAATGGATGGCATGGGGCGTATCGAACTGATCGATCTCGCGGCCATCCGGCCTGGCGAGGTCCGACCAGCCTTTCTCGGTCACGAAAATCTCGTGGCGCAGGCGCCAGGCCTGCTCCATCTCGTCGCGGTAATCGCCCTCGTTGGCGGGGGTGATGATGTGGATCATGCCAGCAACTCCGTCCTCGGCGCATGTCTGGCAGTGCCCGGAAAGGTTGCGTACTACGGGAAACCGTAGGGTCGACGATGGCTCGTCTGGGATGGCCGCGTTGGCGGAGAGCGTTCTTCTTCCCGCATCGAGCATCCGACCTCCGAGAGCGGCGTCATGACGCTGACTGACAATCCCTTCGGACGAGAACGATTCTTGGATTGACCCCGGGGCGTTCTTGCGGACACTCCCCACGCCCGCGCCGATCTCCACGAAGGATGGCGGCGGGCGGCCATCTGGCATGCCATTCGCGCTTCTGGCATGCCATTCGCGAAAGCCCATCAATGGAATTCTTCGCCCAGCAATTCATCAACGGCCTGACCCTCGGGTCAATCTACGGCCTGATCGCCATCGGCTACACGATGGTGTTCGGCATCATCGGCATGGTGAATTTCGCGCATGGCGACGTCTTCATGGTCTCGGCCTTCATCGCGCTCATCGCGTTTCTCATCCTCACTACCTGGCTCGGCCTCTCGTCCGTGGCCCTGGTCTTCCTCATTGTCCTCGTCATCGCCATGGCGCTGACTTCCCTGTGGGGATGGGCGATCGAGCGGATGGCCTACCGGCCCTTGCGCGGGTCGTTTCGCCTCGCGCCGCTGATCTCGGCGATCGGCGTGTCGATCTTCCTGTCGAACTTCGTCCAGGTGGTGCAGGGCGCCCGCAACAAGCCGGTGCCGCCCCTCGTGCGCGACGTGGTCGTGCTCTACCAGAACGAGCAATACACCGTGACCCTGTCCTACAAGCAGGCGATCATCATGATCACCACGGCCGTGCTGCTCGCGGGGTTCTGGTACCTCGTGCAGAAGACGCCGTTCGGCCGGGCGCAGCGCGCCGTGGAGCAGGACCGGCGCATGGCGGCGCTGCTCGGCATCAATGTCGACCGCACCATCTCTCTGACCTTCGTGCTCGGCGCGGCCTTGGCCGCCGTCGCGGGCACGCTCTACCTGCTCTATTACGGCGTGGTCTCGTTCTCGGACGGGTTCGTACCCGGCGTGAAGGCCTTCACCGCCGCCGTGCTCGGCGGCATCGGTTCGCTTCCCGGCGCGGTCATCGGCGGGATCATCATCGGCCTGATCGAGACCTTCTGGTCGGCCTATTTCACCATCGAGTACAAGGATGTGGCCGCGTTCCTCATCCTCATCGTCGTGCTCATCTTCAAGCCTTCGGGCATCCTCGGCCGGCCCGAAGTGGAGAAGGTCTGACGTGGCAACCGGTTCGACCACCCCCATCGCCGCGACCGCCCGCGCCGAGGCGTCTCCCCTGCCCGGCCTGATCAAGGATGCGGGGCTGTTCGCCCTGGTGACGCTGGGCCTGTGTGTGCCCATCGTCAGCTACCGCACCGATCTCGGCCAAGGCATCGGCCTCGTCATCACCACCCGCTGGGGCACCGTGCTCGCCCTCTGCGCCGCCATCTTCGTGCTACGCCTCGTGCAGCAACTCTACCTCACCGGGCGGGCGCGGCGGCGGGCCGCCCGTGCGCCGGTGGTGGAAGGGGCGAGCCGCCTCGCCGCGATCCTCGCGCCCATCACCCTCGTGATCGCCCTCACCTTGCCGCTCCTCGCCACCCTCCTCACAGGGTCCCTCGGCGAGGGCCGCTACTGGATCGATCTCGGCATCCTGATCCTGACCTATGTCATGCTCGGATGGGGGCTCAACATCGTGGTCGGCCTCGCGGGCCTCCTCGACCTCGGCTACGTCGCCTTCTACGCGGTGGGGGCCTATTCCTACGCCCTGCTTTCCACCGTGTTCGGCCTGTCCTTCTGGATCTGCCTGCCCCTGGCCGGCCTGTTCGCCGCCGCCTTCGGTGTACTGCTGGGCTTTCCCGTCCTCAGGCTCCGGGGCGATTACCTCGCGATCGTGACCCTGGCCTTCGGCGAGATCATCCGCCTCGTCCTCATCAACTGGACCGACTTCTCGGGGGGCGCGGCCGGCATTTCCTCGATCCCGCGCGTCAGCTTTTTCGGCCTGCCCTTCACGGCGGGAGAGAACGGCTTCGCCGCCACGTTCGGGCTCAGCTTCAACGCCATGCACAGGCTGGTCTTCCTGTATTACCTGATCCTGGTCCTGGCGCTCGTCACCAACCTCGTGACCTTGCGCATGCGGCGCCTGCCCCTCGGGCGGGCCTGGGAGGCGCTGCGCGAGGACGAGATCGCCTGCCGCTCGCTCGGCATCGACACCACCATCACCAAGCTCACCGCCTTCGCCCTCGGGGCGATGTTCGCGGGCTTCGCCGGATCGTTCTTCGCCGTGCGGCAGGCCTTCGTCTCGCCGGAGAGCTTCAACTTCCTGGAGAGCGCCATCATCCTGGCCATCGTCGTGCTCGGCGGTATGGGCAGCCAGATCGGCGTCGCCATCGCCGCCATCGTCATGATCGGCGGCCCCGAACTCCTGCGCAATCTCGGCTTCCTCAAGGCCGTGTTCGGCGAGGGGTTCGACCCCAACGAGTACCGCCTGCTTCTGTTCGGCCTCGCCATGGTGGCGATGATGGTGTTCCGCCCGCGCGGCCTCATCTCCGAGCGAACGCCCTCCGTCACCATCGCGGAGCGCGGCCGATGACCCTCGCCACAGGCATCAACCGGCTCGCGACGTTGCAGGACGAGCCCCCCGCCGCCATTCCCGGCGGCCCCGCCGATCCGGTGCTGATCGTCGACCACCTGACCATGCGGTTCGGCGGCCTCACCGCCGTCAACGACCTCTCGTTCAAGGTCGGGCGCGGCGACATCACGGCCCTGATCGGCCCCAACGGCGCGGGCAAGACCACGGTCTTCAACTGCATCACGGGCTTCTACAAGCCGAGCGAGGGCATGATCCGCCTGGTGCAGAAGGGCGGCGAGACCTACCTTCTCGAGCGCCTGCCCGGGCATGACGTGAACCGGCTCGCCCGCGTCGCCCGCACCTTCCAGAACATCCGCCTGTTCCCGCGCATGACCGTGCTGGAGAACCTGCTGGTGGCCATGCACAAGCCGCTGATGCGCGCCTCGGGCTTCTCGATCCTCGGTATTCTCGGCCTGCCGGCCTATCGCAGCGCCGAGAAGGCGGGAATCGAGAAAGCCGCCGCCTGGCTCGACCGGATCGGCCTGACGGCGCGGGCCGACGATGCCGCCGGCGACCTGCCCTACGGCGATCAGCGCCGGCTCGAAATCGCCAGGGCCATGTGCACCGATCCGGTGCTGCTCTGCCTCGACGAGCCCGCCGCCGGCCTCAACCCGCGCGAATCCTCGGAGCTCAACACCCTGCTGCGACTGATCCGGGACGAGTACGACACCTCCGTCCTCCTCATCGAACACGACATGTCGGTGGTGATGCAGATCTCCGACCGGATCGTCGTGCTCGATTACGGCATCAAGATCGCCGACGGCACGCCCGACGACATCCGCACCGATACCCGCGTCATCGCCGCCTATCTGGGCGTCGACGACGAGGAAGTGGCGGCGGTGGAGGCCGAGGTCGGCCTGACGGGAACGCAAGCATGAGTGTCGCCGGCATCAACGTCCTGGTGGAGGAGACCCGCGCGCTTCAGGCGCCGCTCCTCGATGTGCGTGGCGTCTCTGCCTATTACGGCAGCATCCAGGCCCTGAAAGGCGTCGATCTGCACGTCAAAGAGGGCGAGATCGTCGCCCTGATCGGCGCCAACGGGGCCGGCAAGTCGACCCTGATGATGACGATCTTCGGCCAGCCGCAGGCACGGACCGGCAGCATCACCTATGCGGGCCGCGACATCACCCGCATGGCGACCCACGAGATCGCGCGCCTCAACATCGCCCAGTCGCCGGAAGGGCGGCGCATCTTCTCTCGCATGAGCGTGCGCGAGAACCTGCAGATGGGCGCGGCCCTGCATGGCGGGCGCTACTTCGCCGAGGATCTCGAGCGCATGTGCGTCCTGTTCCCGCGCCTGAAGGAGCGGCTCGACCAGCGTGGCGGCACCATGTCCGGCGGCGAACAGCAGATGCTCGCCATCGCCCGCGCCCTGATGAGCCGCCCGCGCCTGCTCATGCTCGACGAGCCGTCGCTCGGCCTCGCCCCGCTCATCGTCAAGCAGATCTTCTCGGCCGTGCGCGACCTCAACGAGCGCGAGGGTCTCACCGTCTTCATCGTCGAGCAGAACGCCTATCACGCGCTCAAGCTGGCCCATCGCGGCTACGTCATGGTGACGGGCGCGGTGACGATGAGCGGCACGGGCCGCGAGCTTCTCGACAACCCGCAGGTGAAGGCCGCCTATCTCGAAGGGGGCCAGCATTGAGCGGGTTGGCAATGACGCCCTCACCCTCTCTCCCCTGCGGGAGAGGGTGCCTGCGGAGCAGGCGGGAGAGGGGGCGCCCTCTCCGGAGCCGGCGCTCCCCTCTCCCGACCCGCTTCGCGGGCCACCCTCCCCCGCTGAGGGGGGAGGGAAAGCGCGTCACGCTTCGGATGGCATCGCCAGGCAAGACATCATGACCGAGACCCTGTCCCTCGACACGCCCAATCTCGGCATCTTCCTCCTCGTCACGCTGGCGATGGGCGGGGGCGCGGCCTGGATGGCGGGCAGCAGCTTCGCCCGGGGATGGCGTCCGTTCTGGCAGTGCGTGCTGGCGGGGCTCGCCATCGCGGCGGTCTCGCGCTTCCTGCATTATGCCCTGTTCTCGGGCACGCTGCTCTCGCCGGCCGGCTACGCCCTCGACGCGGTGGTGATCCTCGCCATCGGCGCGCTCGGCTACCGGGTCACCCGCACCCGGCAGATGACCACCCAGTATCGCTGGCTCTACGAGCGCACCGGCCCGCTGACCTGGCGGGACCGGCAAGGGGCGTGAATCCGCACCATCTTCATGCAACCATGCGCCATGCGGAGACGGTTCGATCCGCCGCGCTGATCGAGGGGAAATGACCATGAAAAAACTGATGGCGATGAGCGTGGCGCTGGGCGCGCTGATGCTGGCGGGCACCGCGCAGGCCGAGATCAAGATCGGCGTCATCGCGCCGATCACGGGGCCGAGCGCCGCGTTCGGCGCGCAGATCCGGAACGGCGCGGTTCAGGCGGTCGAGGACATCAACAAGGCCGGCGGCGTCAACGGCGAGAAACTCGTCGTCTCGGTCGGTGACGACGCCTCCGACCCGAAGCAGGGCGTGTCGGTCGCCAACAAGTTCGCCGGCGAGGGCGTGAAGATGGTGGTCGGCGACTTCAATTCCAGCGTCTCGATTCCTGTCTCCGAAGCGCTGATCGAGGCCGGCATCATTCAGATCACCCCCGCCTCCACGGCGATCAAGTTCACCGAACGCGGCAACTGGAACACGTTTCGCACCTGTGGCCGTGACGACCAGCAGGGCGCGGTCGCGGCGGCGTATCTCGCCGACAAGTTCAAGGGCAAGAAGATCGCCTTCATCCACGACAAGAGCACCTACGGTAAGGGACTGGCCGAAGAGACGTTGAAAGCACTGAAGGCCAAGGGAGGGTCCGCTGCGATCTCCGAGAGCCTCACGCCCGGCGAGAAGGATTTTTCCGCCCTCGTCTCGAAGCTCAAACAGGCCAATGTCGATGTGATCTACTTCGGCGGCTACTACACCGAGGCCGGGCTGCTGATCCGCCAGATGCGCGACCAGGGCCTCCAGGCTCCCCTCATGGGCGGAGATGCCCTCGCCGACCGTGAGTTCGCGCAGGTCGGCGGCCCCGGCTCCGAAGGCACCTTCATGACCTTCTCGCCCGACGCCCGCAAGAACCCCAAGGCCAAGGCCACCATCGATTCCTTCAAGGCGATCAAGTTCGAGCCGGAAGGCTACACGCTCTATTCCTACGCCGCCGTTCAGATCCTGAAACAGGCGATGGAGGCGACGAAATCGACGGATGGGCAGAAGCTCGCCGCACATCTGCACCAGGGCAAGCCGTTCGACACCGTGATCGGCGACATCTCCTACGACAAGAAGGGCGACATCACCCGGCCCGACTACGTCATGTACATGTGGAAGAAGGGCGCCGACGGCTCCATCAACTACGCCGGCAACGAGGTCCCGTAGAACAACGCCTATCCCTCTCCCCGCCGGGCGGGGAGAGGGAATGCTTACCGAGACCGGATCACGGCGTCGGGCTTTCCCCGTGCTGGCCGTCGAGCGCGACTTCGGCGCTCGGCACGCTTTCGTCCACGGCCTGCGCCCGGCGGATATCCGGTGAGGTCGCTTCCGCGAGGAGGTCGGCGAGAGCCGTGTCGAGGGCGGCGGTGCGGGTCTGCTGGCTGCCCAGCCGGCGGATCGAGACGGTGCGCTCCTCGCCTTCCTTGCGGCCGACCACGAGCATGACCGGCACCTTGGCCAGCGAATGCTCGCGGACCTTGTAGTTGATCTTCTCGTTGCGCAGGTCCGACTCGACCCGGAGCCCGGCGCGGTTCAGCGCCGCCACGACCTCGCGGGCGTAACCGTCCGCCTCCTGGGTGATCGTCGCCACCACCACCTGAACCGGCGCGAGCCAGAGTGGGAAATGGCCGGCGAAATGCTCGATCAGGATGCCGGTGAAACGCTCCAGCGAGCCGCAGATCGCCCGGTGCACCATGACCGGTGCCTTCTTCTGGCTGTCGCCATCGACGTAGAACGCCCCGAAGCGCTCCGGCAGGTTGAAATCCACCTGGGTCGTGCCGCATTGCCAGTCGCGGCCGATGGCGTCGCGGAGCACGTATTCGAATTTCGGCCCGTAGAAGGCGCCCTCGCCCGGGTTGATCTCGGTCTTGATCCGGCCGCCCGACTGCTCCTCGATCTGCGCCAGGACGCGGGTCATCACCTCCTCGGCATGGTCCCAGAGGGCATCCGAACCGACCCGCTTCTCGGGCCGGGTCGAGAGCTTCACCACGATGTCGCCGAAGCCGAAATCGCTATAGGTCGAGAGGATCAGGTCGTTGATCTTGAGGCATTCGTCGGCGAGCTGGTCCTCGGTGCAGAAGACGTGGGCGTCGTCCTGGGTGAAGCCGCGCACGCGCATCAGCCCGTGCATGGCGCCCGACGCCTCGTAGCGGTGGACGATGCCGAACTCGGCCATGCGCAGGGGCAGGTCGCGGTAGGATTTCAGGCCGTGCTTGAAAATCATCACATGGCCGGGGCAGTTCATGGGTTTCAGCGCAAACCAGCGCTTGTCCTCGGCCTCGTCGCCGGCGCTTTGCGCGGCGAACATGTTCTCGCGGTACCAGTCCCAGTGGCCCGAGGTCTCCCAGAGCGACTTGTCGAGGATCTGCGGCGCGTTCACCTCGGCGTAATCGCCCTTCAGGCGGCGACGCATATAGGCGATGAGCTCCTGGAAGATGGTCCAGCCCTTGGCGTGCCAGAACACGACGCCCGGCCCCTCCTCCTGGAAGTGGAACAAGTCCATCTCGCGGCCGAGGCGGCGATGGTCGCGGCGCTCGGCCTCCTCCAGCCGGTGGAGATAGGCGTCGAGGTCTTCCTTCGTGGCCCAGGCGGTGCCGTAGATGCGGGTCAGCATCGGGTTGTTGGAATCGCCGCGCCAATAGGCGCCCGCCACCTTCATCAGCTTGAAGGCGGTGCCGACCTTGCCCGTCGAGGTCATGTGCGGGCCCCGGCACAGATCGAACCACTCGCCCTGGCGGTAGATGTTCAGATCCTCACCGGGCGGGATCGCGTCGACGAGCTCGACCTTGTATTGTTCGGCTTTCGACTCGAACAGCGCCCGCACGTCGTCGCGCTTCCACACTTCCTTGGTGAAGGGGGCGTCGCGGGCGATGAGCTCGCGCATCTTCGCCTCGATCTTGGGGAAGTCCTCGGGGGTGAACGGCTGGTCGCGGGCGAAGTCGTAGTAGAACCCGTTCTCGATCACCGGGCCGATGGTGACCTGCGTCTCCGGCCACAGGGATTGCACGGCCTCCGCCAGGACGTGGGCGCAATCGTGCCGGATCAGTTCGAGGCTGCGCGGGTCGGCGCGGTCGAGGAATTCGATGCGCACATCCGCATCGATCAGGTCGTCGAGGTCGCGGACCCGCCCGTCGAGCGCCATGGCGACGGTGCGCTTGGCGAGGCTCTTGGCGATGCCCTCCACGACGGTACGGCCGGTCACCGCGGCGTCGTAGCTGCGGGTATTGCCGTCGGGGAATGTCAGAATGGGCATCGCGAACGAGTCTCCGGGGGCTCACTCCTGCGAACGAGGCAGGTAAGCGGATCTGGGTTTGAGGTGGCGCGCGGCGTCAGCGCGTGCGGCGCGGTTTAGACCGTTTCGCAGGAGGAAGAAATCCGCGCAGGGCATCGGCCGGCCTTTTACGGGCTCTCGCGGACGTGAACGAACTTCCGAGACGATCCGGATCGGTTGATACGAGCTACGATTGACAAGCTTCCGGCCCGATCCGCCCATGCACGCACCAGGGAGCCGCGGCGGGCCGGTGGCGGGTCACGCTCGTGCCGGTACGCCGTAGAAGCTCCGATCAATCAGGCCGGCCCGAAAGGCGGCCGGCCGAAGGGAGAGTAGCCATGGCGAACCCAGCTTCCGCCGCTGCCGCCGAGCCCGTCCCGGCGGCGGAGATGCCCGCGCGCCGGTTCTGGCCGGAGGGCTGGTGGCGGCTCGTCGACATCAAGATCGGCATCATTCCCCTGCCGGTCTATCTCATCCTGGCGATCCTGCTGGCGGTCCTGACCTCTGAGGGCGAGATCAAGCCCGATGCGCCGACGATGATCGCGGTGCTGGCGCTCGGCGGTTTCACCTGCGCCGAGATCGGCAAGCGGCTGCCGGTCCTCAAGACGATCGGGGCGGGCGCCATCTTCGCGACCTTCATCCCCTCGGCCCTGGTCTATTACATGCTGATCCCGACGCCGCTTGTGAAGGCGATCACGGATTTCACCAAGTTCACCAACTTCCTCTACCTGTATATCGCCACGATCATCGTCGGCAGCATCCTGGGCATGGACCGGGAGGTGCTGATCAAGGGGTTCCTGAAGATCTTCGTGCCCCTGGCGGCCGGCTCCGTTGCGGCGGCCTGCGTGGGCACGCTGGTCGGCACCCTGCTCGGCCTCGGCGCCTATCACACGTTCTTTTTCCTGGTCGTCCCGATCATGGCCGGCGGCGTCGGCGAAGGGGCGATCCCGCTCTCCATCGGCTACGCGGCCATCCTCGGCCAGGGCCAGGGCGATGTGTTCGCGCAAGTGCTGCCTCCCGTCATGCTCGGCAGCCTGACGGCGATCGTGCTGGCGGGCACCCTCAATGCCGTGGGCAAGCGGATGCCGCATCTCACCGGCGAGGGCCGCCTGCAGGCGGACCGGGACAACGACGTCACCATCGCCAAGGTCGAGGACGCGCCCGTGGACGCGGCGACGGTGGGCGCGGCCGCCCTCACCGCCGTGACGCTCTACCTCCTCGGCGTGATGATGCACCACCTCACCGGGCTCCCCGCCCCGGTGGCGATGCTGTTCCTCGCCGTGCTCGCCAAGCTCGCCAGCGCCGTCTCTCCGCGCCTCCAGGCCGGCGGCTTCGTCGCCTACAAGTTCGTCCAGATCAGCATGACCTATCCGCTGCTCTTCGCCATCGGCGTGTCGATGACCCCCTGGGACAAGCTGGTGGCGGCGTTCACGCTGGCGAACCTCGTCACCATCGTCTCGACGGTGGTGACGCTGATGGGCACCGGATTCCTGGTGGGGCGCCGCCTCGGCATGTACCCGATCGAGACCGCCATCGTGAATGCCTGCCATAGCGGCCAGGGCGGCACCGGGGACGTGGCGATCCTCACCGCCGCCAACCGCATGGCGCTGATGCCCTTCGCCCAGATCGCCACCCGCATCGGCGGTGCGCTGACGGTGACGGGGACGCTGGTGGTGATGCGCTGGGTCAGCGGGGGCTGAGGGGAGCGGCCACGACGACCTCCGTCCTCACCGAATTCGCGATGAAGCATTCCTCATGCGCGGCCTCGTGGAGCGCCGCGAGTTGGTCGGCATCCGGCGTGGCGCCGGCCCAGTCGATCTCCGGGCGGAGCGTGACCCGCGTCACCGCGCGACGTCCGGGTCTCGTCTCCTCCAGCACGCCCTCGGCATGGTCCCGATAGGCGGTGACGCTAAAACCCGCGAGGCGCGCGAGATGGAGGAAGGTCAGCATGTGGCAGCTCGACAGCGCCGCGACCAGCATCTCCTCAGGGTCGACGGCCTCGCGAGCGGCCCATTTCCCGACCACGTGCTCCGATGCGGTGCCGGCGAGCGTCACGCCGCCATCGAACTCGACCGTGTGCCCCCGGCCGTAGCGCCCGGCGGCGAAATCCTCCCCGGGCTTCAGGGCCCAGGCGACATCCGCGATATGGGTCGACATGGTCGGTCTCTCCGGTTGTCGACGGCGCGCATCATGCGCCGTGGGCCGCGTTGCTGTCGGCCGGTGCCTCGTCCCGGTCGATCATGCCGTAGTCGCGCAGGACATGGGCGATCCGCAGACGATAATCGCGAAACACTCCGCCACGCCCTTCCGCCTGGGTCGCCCGATGATGCGGGCGTTCACGCCAGGCGCGTACCGCCGCCTCGTCCCGGAAGAACGACAGCGACAGGACTTTGTCAGGCTCGGTGAGGCTGCGGAAACGTTCCACCGACAGGAATCCGTCGATTTCGGCAAGCTCTTCCTTGAGGGAGGCGGCGAGATCGAGATAGCGGTCGGCGCGATCCGGTGCCGGCCAGACCTCGAAGATGACCGCGATCATGCCGGCTCTCCGGTCACGCGGTGCGGGGGCACCCTGTTCCAGGCGCGCATAGATGGCTCGACGGCCTCCGTCCGCGACTTCTCGCTCCCCTCTCGAAGGACACATGCGATCATGAAAGCCTCGTCTCCTGCCTTGGCCGAGGCAGGATCATAGGCGATGGCCCGCCGACGATGCTTCGGTTAAGATCGAACGATGCAGGATGGCCCCGTCATCGCCGCCGTCGCCGCGCTTCTCGGCGACCCCGCCCGCGCCAACATGCTCACGGCGCTGATGGACGGGCGCGCCCTCACGGTGAGCGAACTTTCCGAGGTGGCCGGCATCGCCCTGCCGACGGCGAGCGGGCATCTCGCCAAGCTCGAAGCGGCGGCCCTTCTCACCGTCGAGCGGCAGGGACGGCATCGGTATTATCGCTTGTCCGGGTCGGACGTCGCCGTCGTCCTGGAGCACCTGATGGGCTTGGCCCAGCGCACCGGGGCGGTCCGCACCCGAACAGGGCCGCGCGATGCGGCCCTGCGCGAGGCCCGTATCTGCTACGACCATCTGGCCGGCGAGCGCGGCGTCCTGCTCCTGCAGGGCCTCATCGCGCGGGGGTGGATCGACGAGTCGGAGACGAATCTCACCGCCTCCGGCCGTGAGGGCCTGACGGATCGGGGACTCGACGTCGCGTCGCTGGAGCGGGGACGCAGGCCCGTCTGCCGCTATTGTCTCGATTGGAGCGAACGCCGGAATCATCTCGGCGGCGCGCTCGGCGCGGCACTGTTGCACCATGTCCTCGACCGGGCTTGGGCCTCCCGCGCGGACGGCCGCGTGATCGCCTTCACGACGGACGGCGCGCGCGCCCTGTCAGCCGCCTTCGGTCCTCCCGCCTGAAACGCCTCGATCCGTCTCCTCCACCGCCTCGCACGCAAACGGCGAAGGCGGGGCATTCACCCCGCGCCAGCGCCCATACGTCCAGGGGGCATACCAGGCCGAGCGCGGAGGCAGGACGTCCGGCACGAGGTCGATCCCGTGCGTGCCGAACGGGCCGCAGCGGCAGATGCGCGAGAACCCGATCCAGCCGCCCGGCCAGATTCCGTGCCGGCGGATCGCCTCGTCGGTGTAGTCCGAACAGGACGGCCAGTGCCGGCATTGCCGGCCGATCAGGCCCGACAGGGTGAGCTGGTAGCCCCGGATCGCCCAATGGGCCGCGCGGCGGACCATGGCTCTATTCGGCGGCCTGCGTGTCGGGGGAGGCCTGGGCCTTGGCGGCGACCTGATCGAGGGCATTCACCACGGCGTCGAAGGTGAGGAGGGTCGAGGCGTGGCGCGCCTTGAAATCCCGCACCGGCTCCAGCACGGCGAGGTCGGCCCACTCGCCCTGCGGTGCCGGCCCGTTCTCCTTGAGCATGCGCCGCACCGTGTCGCGCACCTCCCGAAGCTCGTCCGCCTTGGCGCCGACCACGTGGCGGGCCATCAAAGAGGACGAGGCCTGGCCCAGGGCGCAGGCCTTCACCTCATGGGCGAAGTCCGTCACCGTGCCGTCCTTCACCGAGAGATCGACGGTGACGGTGGATCCGCAGAGCTTGGAATGGGCGGTGGCGCTCGCATCCGGCGTGGCGAGCCGGCCGAGACGCGGGATGTCGGCGGCGAGTTCGAGAATGCGGCGGTTGTAGATGTCGTCGAGCATATGGGAGGTCCCGTCGGGGCGCCGACAGACAGCCGGCTTCCGATCACGATGGTCTGATCCGCATTCCCCGCATTGCGCGGCGGCGCGATAACGACGATATAGGCGCCAGCGTACCGTTTCGCGAGGAGGCGGTTCGTCGACCAGGGTCGCGCCCACGGCCAAGGAGACCTTAACGTTCGGGCGCCGGCCTGCGGTAACGCGGCTGAAAACGCGACCGAGATGGTTCGACGATGTACGCAAAACCAGATAGTTCGACGATGAACGCACGTGTCGCCCGTGCGGGAGATGCCATGGATGCCGCGCTCAAATCCCTCTCCTATCGCCTGACCGACACGGATCATCAGGGAATGGACCCGATTGCCACGGCTGCGCCGGCCACCCTGAGCGGCATGCGCAACGACAATTCCCGCCCCGTAGAGGCCCCCGTCGAGGTCGCCCCCCTGCCCGCTTCGGCCAAGCGCGTGCCCGATGCCGTGGCCACCGGCCGTCCGAGCCGGGAGGAGGCCGAGGCCGCCGTGCGCACCCTGCTGCGCTGGGCCGGCGACGACCCGAATCGCGAAGGCCTCAAGGATACGCCCGCCCGTGTGGCGAAGGCCTATGGCCAACTCTTCGGCGGCTACGAGCAGGATGCCGACGCCCTGCTCGAGCGTGTGTTCGAGGAGGTGGAGGGCTATTCCGACATCGTGCTCGTGCGCGACATCCCGTTCTACTCCCATTGCGAGCACCACATGGTGCCGTTCATGGGCCTTGCCCATATCGCCTATTACCCGACCAAGGGCGTTGTCGGCCTGTCGAAGCTCGCCCGCGTGGTCGACACCTTCGCCCGCCGCCTGCAGACGCAGGAGACCATGACGGCCCAGATCGCCGACGTGATCGAGAGCATCCTCAAGCCGCGCGGCATCGCCGTGATGGTGGAGGCCGAGCATCTCTGCATGGCCATGCGCGGCGTGCAGAAGGCCGGCGTCTCCACCCTGACCACGCAGTTTCGCGGCGTGTTCAAGGACGATGCCAACGAGCAGGTCCGGTTCCTGACCCTCGTCCGCAACAACAAGAACTGACGCGGGCATTCCACGCGATGACGGTGAGCCAAGCTACCGCCGCGCCCGGCGGGTTCTCCCCGCCCGGTTCGCGCAAGGATGTGGAGGAAGGCGCAACGCTGACCCCGCGCTTCGACGCGAACGGTCTCGTCGCCTGCATCGCCGTCGACGCCCATGACGGCCGGGTCCTGATGCTCGCCCACATGAACGCCGAATCCCTGCGGCTCACCCTGGAGACCGGCGAGGCCTGGTACTGGTCGCGCTCGCGGAGCGAGCTCTGGCACAAGGGGGCCACGAGCGGGCAGGTCCAACGCGTCGTCGAGATGCGGGTCGATTGCGACCAGGACGCGCTCCTGATCTCGGTGGAGGTCGGGGGCGATGGCGGATGTTGCCATACCGGGCGACGCTCCTGCTTCTACCGCGCCGTCTCCCTCGATCCGGTATCCGGCGAGGCCCTGCTCGGACCCGCCGGGCCGTGACCTGGGATGGGCTGTCCTTTCGTGGGGTCGCCCTCTACCGCCAGGGCATGCTGTCCACCCTGTCGCAGAAGCCGGTCTTTCCACGGGGCAGTGTCGAGCCCGTGGCCGAACCGAAGCCGTCGGGACCGCGAATCGGTCTGGCTCTGGGCGGCGGTTCCGCGCGGGGCTGGGCGCATATCGGCGTCATCGAGGTGCTGGAAGAGGCCGGCATCCACCCCGATATGGTGGCGGGCTGCTCCATCGGTGCCGTCGTGGGGGGCTGCTACGCCGCCGGCAAGCTCGATCTGCTCAAGGATTTCGCCCTGTCGCTGACGAGGCGGCGGGTCATGGGGCTCCTCGACCTGCGTCTGGGGTCGGGCCTCATCGCCGGCGAGCGGTTGAAGCGCCGCCTCGAAGGCGATCTCGGCACCCGGCGGGTGGAGAACCTGCCGATCCGCTTCGCTAGCGTCGCGACGGATCTCGGCTCGGGCGACGAGGTCTGGCTGACCCGTGGCTCCCTGGTGGAGGCGATCCGGGCCTCTTACGCCCTCCCCGGCCTGTTTCCCCCGGTGCGCCTCGACGGGCGCCTTATGATGGACGGAACGCTGGTGAATCCGGTTCCGGTCAAGCTCGCGCGCGGGCTCGGGGCCGAACTGGTGATCTGCGTGAACCTCAACGGCGATCCGCGGGCCGAGCCCGGTCTGGTGATCGGGCCTGACGGCGACGGGGCTGCCTCGCCGGCCCTGCCCCTCACCACGTCGCGCCGGGGATGGAACCTGCTGAACCGCATGCGCGGCACCGGTCGGCGCGGGCCGGCGCCACGCCCTGCCCCGCCCCGCGAGCCCGGCCCTCCCGGCATGGGGCGCGTGATGTTCGACGCGTTCAACATCACCCAGGACCGGATCTCGCGGGCGAGGCTGGAGCGCGACCCGCCGGATCTCATGCTGTCCCCGCGCCTCGCGGAGATGGGCTTGTTCGAGTTCCACCGCGCCGAAGAGGCGATCCTCCTCGGGCGGGAAGCGGCCAAGGCCGCCCTGCCGCGCATCAGGGAACTCGTCACCCTGGCGGCCGAGCGGGTCTGACCCTGCCGGGGCCCCTCCGCTCCGCGTGAGGGATCCCCGACGCCGTGTCAGGCCATGGTGATGTAGTCGCGCATGGCCTGATGCTCCGCCTCCACGGCGGCGATCCGGCGCTTGACCACGTCACCGATGGAGACGAGGCCGGCGAGCCGCCCGTCCTCGACCACGGGCACGTGGCGGAAGCGCCCGTCGGTCATCAGCTGCATGACCTCCTCGACGGTATTCGACCGGGTGCAGGTGGTCACCGACGCCGTCATGTGCTGCGAGATCGGCGCATCGAACGCCCCCGCTCCCTGGCGGGACAGGGCCCGGATGATGTCCCGCTCGGACAGGATGCCGAGGACGGCACCCTCGTCATTGCTCACCACGATGGCGCCGATCCGCTTCTCGGCGAGGAGATGGATGGCGTCGTCCAGGGTCCGGTTCGGCTCCACAGTGACGACTGAGCCGCCCTTCTCGGAAAGGATGCGTGCGACGGTCATGACCATGATCTCCCATAGGCTGTTACGCGGGCCGGGTTGATCCCGGCGCATCACGGAATTGTGTGACGTCATGTCTGACGTGACAACCCACGGGGCCGTCCATCCGATGCCAAAACATGCGGAAAAATTACGCTTTTGCGCCTCCTAAGCGGTCAAGCATCGGAAATAGGAAAAATCCTGCCAGGAACCCGCCCAGATGGGCGTCCCATGCCACGGTCGAGGATTCCGCGCCCAGCGGCAACGAGATGATCCCGAAGACGAAGTTGGTGACGAGCCAGATGCCGAGGAACATCACCGCCGTGCGATTGCGCAGAAGCTCGGGGATGGTCTGGAGCGGCGGCTGGGCAGCGTGCTGCCAGGGCTGGCTGGCATGGAAGGACGGCGGCGGCTGGAACACGAAGCGCGCGGCGGCGGCCATCAGCGCCGAGACAGCGGCCGAGGCGCCGATCAGCGGGGCCGTGCTCAACGGGTCGATCGCCACGTGGAGAACGCCTCCCGCCACCGCGCCGATGAGGCCGAGGAGGCCATAGCGCCAGGGGCCGCATCGCCGCGCCACGGGGGAGCCGAAGGCGGCGAGCCAGACCACGTTGAAAATGACATGCGTCCACGAGCCGTGCAGCAACGCATAGGTGGCGAAGGTCCAGAGGCTCGCGGACGGGTTGGCCACCACGTATTGCGCGAAGGCCGCACGGGCCTGGACCACATCCGTGTCGCCTATTGCCGAGGAGGCGGCCGACAGGATCTCCGCGGCCCGGTCCGGGTCCACCGAGGCGAGCCAGCGGCCCGGGATCAGGGCCAGGTTCACCAGAAGCGTGATGTCCCATTCGTCCGGGAGAACGAATTCCCGCAGGGCATGGAGGCCGAGCAGGAGGGCGATCGAGGCCGTCACCGCGCCGGGCATGTTGAAGACGGGGACGCGGCTTTGGCGCGGCAGATCGGGCATGGCATCCATGGCGCCACCATGTCGGCGCGGATGCCGCCGCCGCAAGCCCCCGGCCCATGCAAATTCAGGCGAGCGATGCGCGATTCAGGCGCAGTCCTCCACGACCCGAACGGTCCGACGATGCAGGACATCGCCGCGATGGGTGCCGTGCGGCAGCGTTTCCCCCGCCGCGTTAACCCTAATCAGAGCTTAAGCGAGCGTGCCGCCTTGGACGGGCATAGAGTGTGCGGCAGGCTTGTTAACCGAACCGGCAGCTGTGTCCAGCGCCGGATGGATCGGGCCGATTTCGAACAGGTCCCAGCGGGACCGTGCCACGACGGGACGCCATGAAGCATCCGACCAGCCGTATGCTCTATCATTACTGGGACCGGCTTCGTGGTACGCGGGCCGCGCCCGAGAGGAGCGAGATCGAGCCCGGCGAGATCCGCAACCTCCTCTCCGAGAGCCTCATCCTCGAACTCGACATGGCGCGCTCGGCCGCGACGGTCCGGCTCGCGGGGACCCGCGTCTGCGCCCTGTTCGGGCGCGAATTGCGCGGCAGCGCCTTCGGCGACATCTGGGGTGCGGGACAGGCCGATCCCTGGCGCCTCGTGGAGACGGTGGCGGTCGATACGGTGGGGATCGTCGCGGGGCTGCGCGGGATGACCCAGAGGGACGAACAGATCGACCTCGAACTCCTGCTTCTCCCCCTGCGCCATCGTGGGCAGACCCAGGTCCGCATGTTCGGGGCGCTGAGCCCGAAAGTCGTTCCGCAATGGCTGGGGCTTCGGCCCGTGACGCGGCTCGAATCCATCTCCCTCCGCGTCCTCGACCCGACCTACGACGTCATCGATCTCGCCAGGAACGATGCCGCCTCCAGCCTCAGGAACCTGCCCGAACCGGCCAATGACAGCGTTCCGGTGCGGCGCGGACATCTCATGGTGCATCCCGGCGGACGGGCCTGATCGGTACTTCAATGGACCGATCGAGAGACTGATCTGTCTTCGGCAAAGATTTTCGTAACGAGCCGACCTGTAGGATTGTGCTGACGACGATCGAACCCGAGTGCGGATTTCGCGATGATCGAGGCTTTCGCGCCCGCTGAAACCAAGTTCGCGCCCGCTGAAACCAAGCCGGTCCGCCTGTTGCGGCCGTCGGATCTGCGTCGGCATCAGCGCGTCCAAGTCTCCCTCCTCGGCCGCTACATGCTTGCCGACCGGCGTGAATATCCTTGCCAGACGGTCGACATGTCTCCGGGCGGCGTGCGCCTGACCTGCGCGGTCCTGGGCGAACTCGACGAGCGCGTCGTGCTGTATCTCGAGCGTATCGGGCGGATCGAAGGGACGATCGCCCGGTTTCCCAGCGGGGGCATGGCCGTCCGCCTGAGCGCGACCCAGCGCAAGCGCGACAAGATCGCGTCGCAGCTCACCTGGATCTCCAACCGTGAGGCGCTCGGCCTGCCCGAAGGCCGCAACCACGAACGTCTCACGCCACAGGAGACAGGCGTGCTCCTGAAGCTCGAGAACGGGCGCGAGGTCGCGGCCCGCATCATCGACGTCTCCCTGTCCGGCGTCGCCCTCTCGACCCAGGCCCAGCCGCCCGTTGGCATGAGCGTCATGGTCGGGCGGACACCGGGGCGCGTGGTGCGCTATTTCGAGGGCGGCATCGGCGTGGGCTTCATGCTGCCGATCTCGCCCGACCTGTTCCATGAAGGCCTGACGCTCTGAGAGCGTCGTCCCGCCTCTCCGGTTGAGGGTGTTCCGTCTGAGGGTTCTGCCGGCATGGCGCTCCCCTGAAGGTCGGAGGCGTCGCGACAGGACCTCCCCAACGCGTCCCGCGCCGGCTGGCCGTTTCGGCCTGTCTCCCCCCCTCCGTCGTGACAGCCACGGCGTCCGGCGAGAGCGGGGCCGCAATCGTCGCCGGTCGATCCCGCCTCACCATGGTTACGACTTCCTGATCGTCATCGCGCGAATGCGAGTCTTCGATTCAGCGGGTGATTGGCTCTGACCCGCAGGAGCTCCGCCCCGGGGCCGAATCGATAAAATTGCGCGTATCCGCTTCAGCGCGGCTCAGGAAGCGTGGCGGCATCGTGGTCCTCGTTGGACGAGGTGGTCGCGATGGCACGGACGAAATCACTCTTGCTGGGGATGCTCGCGGCATTGGCGCTGTTCGGCGCCGGCGCGTCGCAGGCCCAGACCATGGCCGCCCTGCCCTCGCCCTCCCCCTCCGCCGATGTTCTCGGTGTCGCCCGCCCCATCGTCGGCTGGGTCTCGTTCTGCCAGCGTTACCCGGCCGAGTGCGCCATCGACGCGAACGAGCCGCCCCGTATCGCCCTCACCCCCGCCACCTGGAGCCTGATCGTCTCGGTCAATCGTCGGGTGAATACCGGTCTGCGTGCCGTCACCGACACGGAGCATTGGGGGGAAGCCGACCGCTGGGACCTCGCCGAGGACGGAATGGGAGATTGCGAGGATTTCCAGCTGGTCAAGCGCAAGCGTCTCGCCGATGCCGGCCTCTCCCGCCGCGCCATGCGGATGACCGTGGTCATCGACGAGAAGGGCGAAGGGCATGCCGTGCTGACGCTCCTCACCGACCGGGGCGAGTTCATCCTCGACAATAAGACCAGCGAGATCATGCCCTGGTATCGGACCGGTTACGTCTTCATCAAGCGCGAGAGCCAGGATTCCGTGGCCTGGGTTTCGCTAGGCGGTGTCACGTCTCCGGTGACCACTGCGAACCGCTGAACCGGATTCTCTCGGGTTGCACGAAAACATCACGTCTGTGCCATGGAACCCATGGCGATGTGGGAAGTTAATTCGAGTTTAACTTTTGGATTGAGCCCTGGCCCCGGCCGTGCCAGTTTCTTGCCTTCGGCAACGAATGGCAGGGCGACCGGAATGCGGCACGCGGTTCTGCGAGGCGTCGACGGCGGAAGCTTCTCGGCAAGTGGGCTCTCATACGGAGTTACTTGCGGGGTTACTTGCGGGCTTTCTTGGCGACGCATTGGACGTGCGGCCAAGCTGTCCCTGGTCGGCTCCATCCTGCTCCTCGGTGGGGCCGCGACGCAAGCGCGCCCGGTCGCCGCCCTGCCCGATGCGCCAGCCGTGAACGAGAGTGGCGGCGCCCGCCCGGTGGCGGCCTGGAACGGGTTCTGCGCCAAACACCCCGCCGAATGCATCGTCGACACGTCGCAGCCCGCGATCATCGCCCTCAATCCGGCGATCTGGCGCACGCTCACCAGCGTCAACCGTCGCGTCAACGCGCGCATCCATCCGATCACCGACATGGCCCATTGGGGCGTCGTCGACCGCTGGGACTTTCCCGATGACGGCTTCGGCGATTGCGAGGATTTCCAGCTTCTGAAGCGTCGGATGCTGGTGGAGCGGGGGCTCCCCCGTCGCGCCCTGCGGATGACCGTGGTCATCGACGATATCGGCGAAGGCCATGCGGTCCTGATGGTCCGCACCGACAAGGGCGATCTCATCCTCGACAACAAGACCACCGCGATCCTGTCCGCGCAGCGCACCGGCTACACCTACGTCAAGCGCGAGGGCCAGGACGGCATGGCCTGGGTCTCGCTCAACGGCGTCGCCTCGCCGGTGGCCACCGCCAACCGCTGAGAAGGGCGGTGCCGATCCGTCCGCGCCGGACGGGCCATGGGGCGAGGCGATGTCCCGTATCGTCATCCGGCCGCCGCTGCGGCTCGCCCTGATCAGCCGGTGATGAAATGCGCGAGATCGAGCGCGACCCGGCCCGAGAGCAGGCTCCAGCCGCAGGCGACGATCGTGGCAATCATGACGAAGGGGATCGGGCGGCGCTCGATCCGCCGGCCTCGTACGGTGTTGCGCAGGATGATGAAGGGCGCGCCGAAGGCCAGGATCGGCAGGGCCGCCACCGCTCCGATGCCGCCGCGTTCCAGCAGGCTGAAGCTCGCGCGACGGTCCGCGACGAGTTCGAAGGCGCTGGCGAGGAGGCCCGACAGGGCGAGGCCGACGCACAGGGTCTTGATCGATTCGATGGCGGAGGGGCTGATATCCATGGCGCGCTCGACCGTTGATGACGGATTGAGCACGCACTCTGCCAGAGCGTTTACGAGTTGTTAAGGATGTCCCGGCGTCGGGGCGAGCCGACGCACAGGGAGGACTACGTGCATTCGGGCATTGTGCTGGTCGCGGCTTGCGAACGTCCGCGACCGGCTTGCGCGATTCTATGGCTGCTTCGGCTTTAGTCTTCGAGATCGATGTCGAGGATCGCCATGGCGAAGTTGAACGAGCGATCGCCGTCCTCGTCATCGACTGAGACCACGCCGAGGAATTCCTCGCCGATATAGACCTCGGCGGAATCGTCCTTCTTGGGGCGCGCGACGAGACGGATATTCGTGTTGGCGAATGTCCGGCGCATATAGTCCTGGACCTTCGTGATGTCGGTCTTGTTCACGCGTTCGCCTCTTGATTCGTCGATGGTCGGTGGAGGCCGGGCTCGCTTCGAGCGACCGAGTCCCTCCGGATGGGCACCGCTTGCCACGCCGCTTCGCCATGGGCAAGTCGCAGCGGGCACGCGCGGGCCGCCGGTTCAGATGCCCTCGGCCATGTGGATGAACTGGTCGATATTGACGAACTGGTCCATGGCGCGCGCCGGCTCGGCGCAGCCGGCGGTGCCGACCACGCGGGCGGGCACGCCCACCACCGTGGTGTGGGCCGGCACCGGGCGCAGGACCACGGAACCGGCCGCGACGCGGGCATATTCGCCGACTTCGATGTTGCCCAAGATCTTGGCGCCGGCACCGATCATGACGCCGCGGCGGATCTTGGGGTGGCGATCGCTGCCTTGCTTGCCGGTGCCGCCCAGGGTCACGGCGTGCAGGATCGAGACGTCGTCCTCGATCACGGCGGTGGAGCCGACGACGACGCCGGTGGCATGGTCGAGGAAGATACCGCGTCCGATGCGGGCGGCGGGATGGATGTCGGTCTGGAAGACCTCGGACGAGCGGCTCTGCAGGTAGAGCGCCAGGTCTCGCCGGCCGCTGGTCCAGTACCAATGCGCCAGCCGGTGCGCCTGGATGGCGTGAAATCCCTTGAAGTACAGCACGGGTTCGATGGCGCGGCCCGCCGCAGGGTCACGGTCCAGCACGGCCCCGATATCGGCGCGGAAGCTGTCGCCGATGCGCGGGTCGGCGGCGATGGCCTCGTGAAATCCATGCGCCACGAGCTCGGCCGGAAGCGACGGATGGCCGAGGCGCGCGGCGACCCGGTGGGACACGGCGGCTTCGAGCGTCGCCTGGTTGAGGATCGTCGCCACGATGAAGGAGGCGAGTTGAGGTTCCTCGCGAACCACGGCTTCGGCCTCGCCGCGCAGGCGCGACCAGACCGGATCGACGGTGCCGGCGATGGCTTCGTTCCCGATTGCGGGATTCGAGAAGGGGCTGGCGGACATGGATTCCTCCGCGATGCGGGGTCTATGGCGGGCGGGGCCTATGCGGCCGGATCGCCATGTCAGGGGCCGGACGGCCGTGCCGGGAGCCGATACGGGAGAACACTCTCCCCGGGGTACAAAGGAGAACGGAGCACTCCGTTCCCCTTGGGTGCGTCCCATAGCGTGGGGAAAGGCCGCCCCCGTATCAAGGGGATTTCCTGAGCTACCTTCCCGAACCACCTCTCGGTGTTACTCAGCGTGTCAGGCGCTGCGCCGGAAATCGACCGATCCGAAACGCGCATCGATCACGGCGGCGAGCCGGTCGATCATCTCTTCCAGGGGAACGTCGGACGTATCCACCACCGCCGGAGCGCGGGCATAGAGCGGCTCGCGGCTGAGCAGCACGGCACGCAGTTCCTGCATGGCGGAGGCATGGTCGCCCGTGGTGGCGAGCTTGCCCTGGTCGCGCACGCGCTGCATGTGCTCCTCGGGCTTCGCCCTGAGCCAGACGGTGAAGAAGGCCTGGAGAAGCAGGTCGTAAGTCAGGGGCTCGGCGACGATGCCGCCGCTGGTGGCCAGGATCATCGGGCCGGGATGTTCGGTGAGCCGGCGCAAGGCAGCCTGTTCGAGGCGGCGATACCCTTCCTGGCCGTAGATCGCGAAGATCTCCTTCACCGAGAGCGCGTTCTCACGCTCGATCTCGGCGTTGAGCTCGATGAAGGTCCAGCCCAGGCGTTCCGCCACCCGGCGGCCGAGGGTCGATTTGCCCGCTCCGCGCAGGCCGACCAGGGCCACCCGCGGCATCGGGGTGTCACCGTTGGACATGGCGTGGCCGGACAGGATGCCCTTCGCCAGGGTGATCTGTTCCGCCGATGCCGAACCGAGAAGGTCGCGGATCACGTGCCAGTCAGGCGGGGTGTCCTGCACGGCGATCATGTCGTCGAGCCGCACGCCCATGGCATCCGCCACGCGACGTAGCAGGATGATCGACACGTTGCCCTGCCCGCTTTCGAGCTGTGCAATGTAGCGCTCCGACAGACCCGAGGTCTGGGAGAGGAGTTTCCGCGAAAGGCCGCGCACTGTCCGCGCATGCCTCACACGCCGACCGAGTTCGGCCAGAAAAATCGATTCTTGTTCAGCCGCGCCGGCCATGCCGTCGTCCGTCTTCCGTGTTCGCGTCCCGGACCTGACCGTCCCGGAGGCTGATGGCCTCACCATATCCCGCCACGCGATCTTGGCTCGGAACGAAATTCGTACCGGCGAGATCGATTGCAGCAGGCTCCCAAGCGCCGGTCGCGATCCTTCATGCCATGGTCGTTCGACCAAGATCAGGCTCGTGACGAGGCTTCACAATCGTCAGTTTGGGGCCCGATGTACAAGACTTGCACTTCAAGCTCCGCGTTGGAAGCCTGATCTTGCAACCTCATGCGCTCTCGATGCCGCACTGCACCATGTGATGTCGAAAGAGAGCATACGCAAGCGAAACATGCGTGTCCCCGCCGCAATCGGCATGACAGGAGAACATTCACGTATGTTTGTTTCTGAATGGTTTCAGCTTTGTCCCGATCAGGGACAGACGGGGCACTTGCCGCCTTTCGGGTAAGGCGCTCGACGCGGTGACGGGCTTTCGAGGGCCTACTGGCTGGGCGGAAGCGCCGAGGCTTCCATGATGGTGCCGGGTGTCGGCGCCTTCTTCGCGACGATCGGGCGGCCCACCGAGGCCAGAACGACCGCCGAAGGACGACGCGGCGGCAGCGGCACTTCCACTTTCTCCGTCACGGAGAACTCGGCGGCGCCCGCGACGGCGGCCGGCTGGGGCATTGCCGGATTCACCGACAGGGCGGCCAAGGCCGTGGCCTGAGGGGTGGCGGCCGGCGCATGGGCGGGGCCGATCTCCGCCACGGCCGGCGCGAGGCCGGACAAGGCGGCCGGCCGGCGCGGCGGCAGCGGGACTTCCACCAGCTCGGTCGGCACGGGCGGAGTGGTCAGACTCGGAGCATAGGCCAGGGCCGTTCCGGCGGCGGTGACGTTCGCATCGGGCTGCGCCTTGCGCTGCGCGCCGAAGCCACGGGTGAACACGTCGCTGAAGGCCGCGCTCGATTGCGGCGAGGCGGCCGTGGTGTCCTCGATGCCGGCGACCAGGGTGCCCTGGCGCTTGCCGGCGTAGTAATAGCCCCGGTTGTAATAAGTATAGGCTTGGTGGGTGTTGCCCTTGGCGGTGCGATAGGCGCCGGCGAGATAGGCAATGCCGTAACGAAGATTGATCTTCGGATCGTAGAGACCCGCCGCATCCCCGCGATATCCCATGCCGCGTGCGGTGGCATGTTTGATCTGCATCAGGCCGAGGGCGCTGCCGCCCTTCGCGTTGGGATTGTAGTTGCTTTCGCGCTTGACGACCTGGTGGACGAAGCTCGCCGGGACACCGTTTGCCTTTGCCTGCTCCTCGATCAGCGCATCGATGTTGTCGCGGGCCGGGGTGCCTTGGCCGAGAACCGGGCCCGGCAGGACGGCCGCAGCCACGGCGAGGAGCAGGAGGCGCTGATTCATTCGGAGACCCGGTGGCGTCGTTCTTGATCTGAGGCCAAGGGTCGAGGCCAAATGAGGCCGGAAGGCGGCTCCACTGTCATGATTGCGGGAAAGCGGAGCCGTTTCTCCGCGTGCTGTGGCGCACATGGCACAGGCCTGAACGCGACCCCGGCCCGTGGCCCGGCGGATTCGCCAGCATTGCCAACGAGCTGAGCCGTACGGGACGAGGATCGGCGGGGTTTGCGCGTCAGCGCGTCAAGAGAAATTCATCCACCGCTTTTGCGAACCCGTCCTCGTCATTTCCCGACGTCACCGCCGACGCGGCCCGTTTCACCGCCTCATCGGCATTGCCCATGGCCACCGAGAACCCGCTGCGTGCGAACATCGCCACGTCGTTGGCGGCATCGCCGAGGGTCGCGATCCGTGCATGAGGAATCCCGAGGCGGCGCGCGATCTCGTCGACGAATGTCCCCTTGCCCTGCCCGTACGGCGTCACGTCGAGATAATAGGCCTGGGAGCGATGGACGTCGGCGCCGTGTCCCAGAGCCTCGGCGACCCGGCTCTCGCATGCGGCCAGATGATCGGGATCGGCGCTGACGCCGACGATCTTGGATGCGCCCACGAGAAGGGGACCGAGATCCTCGACGCGGGTGGGTTCGGCCTGGAGGGTCCGGCGTTCGAGATCGGTATAGGGCCCATGGGGGTCGCGCAGGTTCCACTGCCCCCGCGCGAACACCCAGATATCGAGGCCGAGCCCGTCGAGGAGCCGCACGGCCTGGCGGGCCGTCTCCTCCGGGAGGAGATGTTCGACGAGGATCTGCCCATCCGGGGCGAGCAGGGTGCTGCCGTTGAAGGCGCCGATCGGATGACGCAGGCCGAGGTCGGCGATCAGCGAGGTGAGCCCCATCGGCGGCCGGGCGGAGGCGATGGTGAAACCGATGCCCGCCGCGTCGAGCCGCCGGACGGCGTCCCGGCTGCGCTGGGTCAGGCTCTTGTCGGAGGTGACGAGGGTTCCGTCCACGTCGGAGATCACGAAGGCGATCGCCCGGTCGCCGGAGGGAGGGCCCGACATCATGCTGTGTCCTGTCTGATGGGATCGTCGGGCTGCAAACCCGATCGGTCCAGGATCGTTGCCACGATGGCCTCCGCGCTGCCGACGATCGGCACCGCCAGCGCGCCCTCCTCCGGGCGCGGCGGTTCGAGCGTGGCGAATTGGCTGTCGAGGAGGGCACCCGGCATGAAGTGGCCGGTGCGCCGGGCGATGCGGGCCGCGATCAGGTCGCGGTCGCCGTCGAGATAGACGATGCGAATGCCCGCCCGCCCCTGGACGAGCGCATCGCGATAGGCCCGCTTCAGGGCCGAGCAGGCGAGAACGCCCGGTTTGCCGGTCTCCAGGCGTGTGCCGATCCAGGCCGACATCGCCGCCAGCCATGGGGCGCGGTCGGCATCGTCGAGGGCGTGGCCATCCCGCATCCTGGCCACGTGTTCCGCGCTGTGGAAGGCGTCACCATCGACGAAATCCCACCCGAGGCGCTCGGCCAATAGCCCGGCGATCGTGCTCTTGCCCGAGCCCGAGACGCCCATCACGATGAAAATTCGAGGCGGGCCCTGATCCGGTTCGATGCTCAAGACCCGGTCGCCGTGCCGGTGTCGATCCGGGGGCCTTTCACCCGGTCCCGCAGGCGCTGCGGGCCGAGCGCCATGGCGAAGAAGTCGTATTCGCCGCGACGATCGTTGGCGAAGAGAAACTGGAAATGCATCCGGAACGGCCGCCATCGCACTTTGAGGTAGGTTTCCGGGTCGATGATCTCACGGAACTTGGCCGAGCGCACCAGCGGGTTGCGCGGGGGGCGGCCGCCGAGGTCGAGGGGCAGGCGCTCCACCGGATCGAAATCGGGGAAGTTCATCCAGTCCTGGGGGGCGTAATAATCGACCCAGACGATCCGCTCCGAGACGACGAGGCTCGCGATGTCCGATTGCACCCTGCGCGCCTCCTTCTGCAGCGCGACGATGGGCAGGCCCGAGCCGAGGGTCAGCAAGGAAAAGGCCGTCGTTCCCGTGCCGATCGCCGGATCGGCGGCGAGCACGCGGGCGGAGACTTCCACCGCCGTGAGCGCGCCGGTCGAATGGCCGAGGATGAGCACTTCGTCGAGCTCCGTACCCTCCGCCCGGAATGCCGCGAGGCGGTTCACGACCAGGGCGGCGAAAGCGTCGACGCGGGTTTCGTAGTCGCGCCGCCGGCCCTGGCCGTGCTGCCAGTTGAAGACCCAGTCGTTGAGTAATTGCCAGAAGAACGCGCGTTCCAGCAGGGCATCGAGGGATTTGATCCAGACGAGGCCGGCCGCGAGGCCCAGCGGCACCGTCACCCAGGCCGGCCATTGCAGGCTGTGCCCGAATCCATCTCCCAGATGAGCATGGATCTGATGTGCGATCAGGCCGCTCACGAGGGTGAGGATGACGATCAGGCCGAGCGGATAGAGGATGACGTTGCCGTATTTCCAGTTCAGCCGGTAGAACTTCACCGCCATGCCGGTGACGATGGCCTGGAGGCTGCCCGCGAACAGCAGGAGGACGCTGACGATGCGCCAGCGGGCGAAATCCTTGAGCACGATGTCGTCCCAGAGCAGGACGTCGTAGCTCGTCTCCGCTCCGCCGACCTCCGGTTCGGCGGCCACGGTCCAGCGCTGGGAAAGCCCGTCCGCTCCCATGACCGCGCGTCCGGGGCGGCGCTTGGGCTCACCGAACCTCTTGGCATGGAGCGTCAGCTCACGCACGAACAGCATGCGGTAGCGGGTACGCCCTTCCGGATCGTAGCCCGGCACATAGAAGACATGCCGGCGCCGCACGGGGCTTCGTGCGCCGTCACCGTGGGTCCGCTCGGCGCGCGCGCCGGGAGGGCGGTCGGGGATCGTGTCAGACAAAGGCATCCTGCTCGGCTGTCCTCGCAGGTGCCCCCTGCTCGTAGGTCGGGAAATTCGCACGCCGATCCGCCCACCGTCGAGCGATTTCGGCAGTAAGACGAGACAGATGCGGCCAAGTAGCCCCGTACGTCGTCCGTTGCGAAGCCCCGGCGGCAAGTCCAGGAGCTCGGCATGTGGGTATCGGGGACGATCCGTTGCACGCGTCCCGACGGGACGGCACTGTGTCCAACCCGCCACGGACAGTGACAAGGCTTTGGTTTAGGCAGCGGATGAGAGAAACCGACAGGCGAAACTGCATGCGCACTCTGCCTATCGTCCTTATCACCACGCTTTCGGTGTCGGGATGCGGCGCTTTCCTGCCCGCCGCCGGTCCGTCGACCACGGCCGTGGTGGACGGCGCGGATCAGGCGACGAGCGAAGGGACCTTCGCCCGCTACGAACTCATCGACATGAACTCCGCCGTGGTGGAGGCCCTGCGCGGACGCTCCCTCGATAGCCTGTTCGCATCCTTCGGCGATCGTCGCGCTCCGGCGGAATCCGTGATCGGCATCGGCGACGCCGTGGCTGTCTCGGTGTTCGAAGCAGGTTCGGGCGGCCTGTTCTCGGGCCCGCTCACGGTCAATTCATTCTCCGCCGGCTCGAAGGCGGCGCAGCTGCCCGAGCAGGTCGTCTCGCGCGACGGCGCGATCTCGATCCCCTATGCCGGCCGGATCCAGGTGGCCGGACGGCGGACGCAGGACGTCCAGGCGTTGATCGAGACGGAGCTCGCCGGCAAGGCGATCCAGCCTCAGGTGATCGTCACCGTGACCCGGCCGGTTTCGCAATCGGTGACGGTCGGTGGTGAATCCATCGGCGGCGCCCGCGTCCCGCTCGGTACCCAGGGCGATCGCATCCTCGACGTCATCGCCACCGCAGGCGGGGTCAAGACGCCCGTCAACGAGACCTTCGTGCGCCTGTCGCGGGGCGGTACGACGGCGACGGTGCCGCTGACGACGGTGGTGTCGAACCCCAAGGAAAACATCTACCTGCGCCCCAACGACAACCTCACCCTGGTGCGCGATCCCCAGACCTTCCTGGCGGTCGGCGCGCTGGGTCAGGCCACGGAAATCCCGTTCCAGGCCGAGGGCATCACGTTGGCGCAGGCGCTGGCCAAGGCACGCGGTCAGCGCGATGCCGATGCCGATCCGACCGGGACCTTCATCTTCCGCTTCGAGCCGGCGGCGGTGGTCCGCCGCCTGAAGCCCGGAAGCCCGCTTCTCGGGACACCTCTCGTTCCCGTGGTCTATCGCGTCGACATGCGCGACCCGAACAGCCTGTTCCTCACCCAGGCCTTCCGCATGCGCAACCGCGACATGGTCTACGTTTCGAACGCGCCGTTCACCGAGATCAAGAAGGTCCTCTCCGTCTTCTCGGCGGCGGCCCAGCCGGTCATGACCGGCGTACGCGTCGGCGGTTCCTTCGACTGAGGCCGGCCGGATCGTCATGGGTCGGATCGTCATGCGCCGGGGCGGTTCGGTTCCGCACCGACCACGCGGGGTCTTGCACGCACTTGCGTTATGGACCGCCTTGCCTCACGGCTCGACGATGCCATGGGTGCCGGGGGGCAACTCGTAGGGCCCGCTCGTCTTAAGAGTGGACCGGACGGGTTTTGGGGCGAGGCGACATGAGGATGAGACGGGTGGCCTGCTTTTTCGGGCTGGCGAGCGTGGCCCGCCATCTGGCCTCGCGGCGCAAGGCCGCCACCACGCTGTCGAGATCCGCTGTCACCACGCGAAGCGCCGCGTGCGGAAGTCTCGCCGTGTTCCTGGCCGTCGCTCCCGCCCATGCCGACGTGACCGTCGGCGTGGCGGTTCCGCAATCGGGTGCCTATGTCGCCGTCGGCGAGCAGGTTCTTCGTGGGGTTCGCGCCGCGGTGCGGGACGCCAATGCCAAGGGCGGCCTCGCCGGGCAGACGATCCAGCTCGACGTCCAGGACGATGCCTGCGATTCCAACAAGGCCGTGGGAGTCGCCAAGCATTATGCCGCGAGCGATGTGCGCCTCGTCGTGGGCCATGTCTGTTCCAACGCCTCGCTGGCGGCGTCCGAAGTCTATGCCGCCAACGGCATCGCCATGGTCACGGCGGCGTCCGTCGCCGCCAAGCTCACCGATCGCGGCCTCCAGAACGTGTTCCGGGTATGCGGGCGCGACGACGATCAGGCCAAGCTCTCGGCCACGGTGCTGGCGGAGCGTTTCCGCGACAAGAAGATCGCCATCCTCAACGACCAGAGCCCCGGCTCCCGGGCGCTCGCCGCCGCCACCAAGGACAACCTCAACCGGATCGGCATCAACGAGGCCCTGGCGACCGCCTTCGTCGCCAGCGACGCGGACGATGCGGCCCTGGCAGACCGGCTGAAGGAAGCGGGGATCTCGGTGGCCTATTACGGGGGCGACGCCCTCGAAATGGGCCGCCTCGTGCGGATCTCGGCGGAACGGGGCTTCCGGCCGCAATGGTTCGGCACCTCCGCCATCGCCACGCAGGATTTCGCCACCGCGGCCGGGCCGGCCAGCAACGGCGTGCTGATGACCTTCTACCTCGATCCGCGCCGCAAGCCGGAGGCGGCTGCCGTGGTCCAGGCGCTCAAGGCGCAGGGCGGCGACGTGGAGGGCTCGACGATCTATGGCTACGCCGCCCTTCAGGCCCTGCTGGAGGCGGGGAACTTCGCCCGCAGCACGGATGCACGCCGCATCGTCTCCGCGCTCCATACGGAGCGGTTCGATCTCGTCCTCGGTTCGGTCGGTTTCGACGGCAAGGGCGACGTCACCGCCCAGGGCTACGTGCTCTATGTCTGGAAGGACGGGAGCTTCACCTACGCGCCCCCTCCCTGACGCAGTTCGGCCGGTGAGGCCGAAGGAAGGGCGCGCGAAGGAATATCGGATCGTTTTGCCTCCTGCCCCGTTCGTGAACGGACCGAGAGACGGGGGAAGCGAGTTTTTGAAGCGAGTTGTCATGGCCTCACACCCTGCGCGCCGCAGCCTGCTCGCCGCCGGATTGGGCGGTGCCGCCGCCCTGTCGATGGGGAGAGCCCGGGCCGAGACGATGCCCGAGACGCGCTGGCGGCTGGCCTCCCACTATCCGAAATCCCTCGATGTCCTGTTCGGCGCGCCGGAGACGCTCGCGCGCCTCGTGGCCGAGGCGACGGACGGTCGTTTCCAGATCCAGGTGCTTGCGCCGGGTGAGCCGGTCCCGAGCGAGGGCGTGATCGATGCGGTGTCCGCCGCGACGGTGGAGATGGGACACGCGCCGGCCACCCTCGGCAGCGGCAAGGACCCGACCTTCGCTCTCGCCTCCGCCCTGCCCTTCGGCCTCAATGCCCGCGGCCAGAATGCATGGTGGCTCCAGGGCGGCGCAGCCGACCTGTTCGCGGAGGTCTTCGCCAAGCATGGTCTCGTGAGCCTCCCCGGCGGGAATACCGGGGCGCAGATGGGTGGCTGGTTCCGCCGGGAGGTGAAGAGCGCGTCCGATCTCCAGGGCATGAAGATCCGCATCGCGGGTCTCGGTGGTCAGGTGCTGGCGAAGTTCGGCGCGGTGCCCCAGACGACGCCGGGGCCGGAGATCTATGCCGGCCTCGAATCGAAGGCCCTCGATGCGGCGGAGTGGATCGGCCCCTACGACGACGAGAAGCTCGGATTGCAGAAGGTGGCGCCCACCTACCATTACCCCGGCTTCTGGGAAGGGAGCGCGATGCTGCATTTCTGGATCGGCGCCGAGGCCTGGAAAGCCTTGCCGAAGGCCTATCGCGCCATTCTCCAGGCCGCCGCCGCCCAGGCCCATGCCGAAGTCCTGGCAAAATACGATGCGCGCAACCCCCGCGCTCTGCGCCGTCTGGTGGCCGCCGGCGCACAGCTCCGGCCCTTCCCCCAGGACGTCATGGAGACGGCCCTGAAGCATTCCAACGACGTCTATGCCGAGATTTCTGCCAAGAACGCCGATTTCAAGCGCATCTACGAGGCGATGAAGACCTTCCGGAACGAGGAATATCTCTGGTTCCAGGTGGCGGAATACACCTACGACAATTTCATGATCCGGGCCCGCGCTCGCGGATGAGCACCCCGTGCTGACGGGCGCTGCGCGGCTGCGGACAGAAAAAAGGCCGCTCCGAAGAGCGGCCCGAAGTCTAGGGAGGAAACGCCCAAGAAGGGCAGCGGGAGCGCGACGCCATCGCGTTCCCGCAATGCACAATCTGAGCGTCCTGGGCGGAAATGCAAGGCCGTTCGTGCAACGGAGCCATCTGTTTTCGTGTGGCGTCGCACTTCCTAATCCCGCTGTAACGAAAATGTCGCAGGCCAAGATCAGCCCCAGTCTTCCTGGTCATCCGTGTGATGCAAGCCGATGAGTGCATTCGGAAACCCGGCCTCTGCATTGGGTGGAACGCTACGAATTCTGGCGTTTCCATCTCCCTGACCCGCACCTCGCGAGATCATTCATCTTCACCTTCCGCTTGGCGGGAGAGCAAACTTCGACGGAAACGGGGCGGTGACACACGATGGCGATCCAGGCGAAGCGAATACGGGACTTGAACGACGCCGAACCCGATGCGGACGGCTCCTACGTCCTCTACCTGCTGCAGCAGGCCAACCGCGCCCATTGCAACCCGGCCCTGGAACTCGCCATGGAGGAGGCCAACCGGCTCGGCCTTCCCGTCGTCGTCTGTTTCGGACTTCTCGACGGCGCCAACGGGTTTCCCGAAGCCAATGCGCGCCACTACGCCTTCCTGCTGCAGGGGCTCGCCGACGCGAAGGCAGGGCTGGAGGCGCGCGGCATCCATTTCGTGATGCGCAAGGCCTCGCCGGCCGAGATCGCCATCGACCTTTCGGCCAAGGCGGCCCTCCTCGTCCTCGACCGGGGCTATCTCGCCATCCAGAAGCGCTGGTACGGCGAGATCGCGAAAGCCGTGACGATCCGCGTCGTCCAGGTGGAGGGGGACGTGGTGGTGCCGGTGGAGGTCGCCTCCCCGAAGCATGAATTCGCGGCCCGCACCCTGCGTCCCAAGATCCTGAAGCTCCTCGACGAGTATGTGGAGGAGCTCAAACCCCGTGCCGTGAAGCACAAGGCCGGGCGCGGGCTGCCGACGAGCGAGGTCGACGTGTCGGACCCGGAGGCGGTGCTGGCGGGAATGAGCCTCGACCGCGAGGTCGCTCCGGTGACGCGCTTCACCGGCGGCGAGACGGAGGCGCGCCGGCGCCTGAAGGCCTATCTCGCCGGGCCGTTCGGCTCTTATGGCACCGACCGCAACCGGCCCGAAGCGGGGGCCGCCTCGCATATGAGCCCCTACCTGCATTTCGGGCAGATCTCGCCGGTGGAGATCGCCCTGGCTGTACGGGCCTCGAAGGCGGGTGCGTCGGAGGACAAGGCCTCCTATCTCGAGGAACTCGTGGTGCGGCGGGAGCTCGCCATGAACCATGTGAACTACACGGAGCGCTACGACAGTTTCGAGCATGCGGTGCCGGACTGGGCGCGCAAGGCCCTGGCCGAACACGCCGATGACGAGCGGCCCATCCTCTACACCGAGACCGAACTCGCCGAGGGCAAGACCCACGACGAATACTGGAACGCCGCCCAGGCCGAGATGCGGGTGACCGGCTACATGCACAACCACTTGCGCATGTACTGGGGCAAGAAGATCCTCGAATGGTCCCCGAGCGCGGAGGAAGGCTTCAAGCGCACCCTGCGCCTCAACAACCGCTACTTTCTCGACGGGCGCGACGCCAATTCCTTCACCAACGTCGCCTGGGTCTACGGCCTGCACGACCGCCCCTGGGCGCGCCGTCCGATCTTCGGGACGGTGCGCTACCAGAGCGAGAACTCGCTCCGGAAATTCGACGCCAAGGCCTATCTCAAGACCGTCGGCGAACTCTGCCAAGCTGAGGAGAAGGCGGGAAAGACACCGCTCGAGACGAGCTGAGGGGCAGTACACGCCTTGCGTCGCGGGCTTCGCCTGGCGAGTGTCCTGGCTTCGTGAGGGTGCTTGCTTGGCAAGTATCCCTGGGCCTTCGGTTCGTGCCGGACAAGCGCCGTACACGCCCGTGATCCTTCCCGTCTTTCCGGGGCGCCAGAGGCGAGCCCGGAATCCGGAACCACCGGTGGAGCAGAATGAAGATCGACCTCTGGTCCTGGATTCCGGGCTCCGCTCCGCAGCCCCGGAAAGACGGGGTCGGTTCATGGACGTATCGCCCCTCCGGCGATCATGCTTGAGCCCGCTCCCGCCTCCCCTCCGCCGCGCAGGCGACTGGACCGCTGGCGCGGCGCGGCCTCCGATGCGGCGCCGCTATGGCGGCAGCGCCTGCTGTTCCTGTTCGGGGGGCTTTGCGTCGGGCTCGCCGCCGTGGCGATGGCCAAGCTCGCCGATTGGGCGCACGAAGTATTCCGCTGGATCGTCTCGCCCTCCCCCCTCGTCGCCCTGGTGCTGACGCCGCTCGGCTTCGCCATCGCGATCCTGCTCGCCATTCGGGTGTTCCCGAACTCGCAAGGCTCGGGGATTCCCCAGGTGATCGCCGCGCGCCATACGGAGGACCCGGCGATCCGCAACGCCCTGGTCTCCCTCAAGACGGCGTTCGGCAAGATCCTGGTCATGACGCTGGGCCTCGTCTGCGGCGCCTCGACGGGGCGCGAGGGACCGACGGTCCAGGTGGGGGCCGCGATCATGGCGGCATTCGGCCGGCTCGACGCGGAACGCCTGCCGGGTGTCCTCCTCGCCGGTGGCGCGGCGGGAGTCGCCGCCGCCTTCAACACGCCCATCGCCGGCATCGTCTTCGGCATCGAGGAGTTGAGCCGGACCTACGAGGCGCGCACCAGCGGTCTCATCGTCGCCACCGTCATCGCGGCCGGGCTGACCGCGCTGGCGATCCAGGGCGACTACACCTATTTCGGCACCACCAAGGCCGCCCTGCCCTTCGGGCCGGGGTGGCTCGCCGTGGCGATCCTCGGCGTGGCCGGGGGCATCGCGGGCGGCCTGTTCGGCCGCGTCACCCTCCTGTTCGCCAGGGGGCTGCCCGGCCGGATCGGTGGCGCCATCCGCCGCCACCCCATCGTGTTCGGCGCCCTGTGCGGGCTCGGTGTCGCCCTCTGCGGCCTCGCCTCCGGCGGTACGGTCTACGGCACCGGCTACGAGGAGGCCCGCGCCATGCTGCACGGCACCGATACCGGGCATCCGGCCTATGCCCCGCTGAAATTCCTCGCGACGGTGTTCTCCTCCATCAGCGGCATTCCCGGCGGCCTGTTCGCCCCCTCCCTCAGCGTCGGGGCGGGGATGGGCGTCTGGCTGCACGGCCTGTTCGCGGGCGTGCCCATCGGCGCGCTCGTGCTCATCGGCATGGTCGCCTACCTCACCGGCACGCTCCAGGCGCCGATCACCGCCTTCGTCATCGTCACCGAGATGACCCAGGACCATGCGATGATGATCCCGCTCATGGTCACCGCCCTCATCGCCGACGCGGTCTCGAAGCTGATCTGCCGCGAAGGGCTCTATCACGCGCTGGCCGCCACCATCCTGGAGAAGGCCGAATCCGGTGCCGCGCCCGTCATCGCGACGCCGCACAAGCTTGAGCGGAACGCTTGACCCGACAGGAGGGTTATCGGTCGTTCCGCACGCTGGAGTTTTGCGCGTATGACCCTTCTCAAATGGGCCCTCATCTGTTTCGTCATCTCGCTCCTGGCGGGCGGCCTCGGCTTCACCGGCATCGCCTCGGGCGCGCGCTCCCTGTCGCGCATCCTGTTCGGTGTGTTCCTGGTGATCGCCATCGTGATCGTGGTGCTCGCTTTGGCTGTCGGCCAGGCGGTCTTCTAAGCGGTCATCCGATCGGTAACCGGGCCGGCGGGAGTTCGTGACGTCCATGGCGAACGCCGTACCCATTCCCGGAAAGATCTGTCTCGTGACCGGTGCCACCTCGGGCATCGGCTACGAGACGGCCTTGGGGCTGGCACGGGCGGGCGCCCGTGTCGGGATCGTCGGCCGTGATGCCGGCCGAACCGACGAGGCGGCGTCCCGCATCCGCGACGCGGTGCCGGGCGCCGTCATCGACGTATTTCTCGCCGACCTCTCTTCGCAGGCGGAGATCCGGCATCTCTCCGCCGAGGTGCGGGCGCTCTATTCGCGCCTCGACGTGCTCGTGAACAATGCCGGCGCCATCTTCGATGCCCGGCACGTGACAGTGGATGGCCTGGAGCGGACCTGGGCGCTCGACCATCTCGCCTACATGCAGCTGACCCTGGACCTCCTCGACCTGATGAAGGCGAGCGCGCCCGCTCGCATCGTGAACGTCGCCTCGAGGGCGCATAAGCGCGGCCTGATCGATCTCGAGGATCTCGACGGGGCGCGCCGCTACGGCACGTGGAAGGCCTATTCCCAGGCCAAGCTCGGCAACGTGCTTTTCACCGCCGCCCTCGCCCGTCGCCTCGCCGGCACGGGTGTCACCGTGAATTCGCTCCATCCCGGCGTGATCGCCAGCGGGTTCGCAGGCGGCACCGGGGGATGGTTCGGCGTCGGTTGGTCACTGATCCGGCCCTTCCTCAGCAACCCGGCCGATGGGGCGGCGACCTCCCTGCATCTGGCGACCTCGCCGGAGGTGGCGGGCGTCAGCGGCCTGTATTTTTCGAAGCGCCGCCCCGTGCCGACCTCGTCCCTCGGACAGGACGAGGCGCTTCAGGAACGGGTCTGGGCGTTGAGCCTGCGGCAGCTCGGACGGGCGGAATAGGGCGACGGCCCCGTTGGTGGAGACGGGCCGGTGGGATCGCCTGATTCCGGCCCCTTCTCAATCGCTCCCATACCAAAAAATGCACCGTTTATGATATTCTTCGCATCGATTCACAGGCGAGGACGGCATGAACGTATCTGTTGGCGACCGGTGGGAGAGGTTTATCTCCCGCATCGTGCAGGATGGCCGCTATGGCTCGGCGAGTGAGGTGGTTCGCGAAGGCCTTCGCCTCGTCGAAGAGCGCGAGGCGAAACTCCAGGCCCTGCGTCGGACCTTGAGCGAGGCCGTTGAGGCAGGCGGCGACGCGAGCGAGGATGAGATCGATGCCGCGCTCGCGGCAAAGAGTGCGGAACTCAAGGCTCTAGGCTATGGGGAGTGAGCAAGGTTCGGTTCCTCGCCTTCGCGCGAACCAACCTCGTCGATATCCTCGGTCCTTGGCCACGTCACTGAAATCAGTGGCAGCCTCACCACCGCACAGGGGTTCGTTGCGCGACTTCGCCGGCAATGCCATCGATTGGCGACGCTCCCGGGACGGCTCGGCCGGGCACGTCCGGAATTGCAGAGCGACCTAAGTAGCTTTCCTTGCGAAAGCTACTTGATCTTCTTCCGCTAAGAGGCCGGGACTGTAGAGATCGTGGCGATGCTGCATGCCAGCCGGGATCCCGGCACTCACCTCACCGATCATCCGTCCAGCGAATGATCGGTGAGGTCGAGGGTCACGCCAGTGAGGTCGTCTCGGACGAGGCCGGCACGAACGCGCCGGACAGGGCCTTCTCGATCAGCGCCTGCGTCTCCGCCACTCCGTAGAGCGCGATGAACGAGCCGAAGCGCGGTCCGCGCGCCTCGCCGAACAGCACGTTGTAGATGGTGGTGAACCAGGCCTGCGACACGCCGGGCCGTCCGTCCGGGCTCTTGGCCTTGCCGGACAGGTCGGGGAAGTGCCGCCGCCCGACCTCGTAGACCACGGCCTGCAGCCCTTCCGGATCGGTGGAGCCCTTGTGGGCCTCCAGCGTCTGCGACAGGTCGGCGAGGGCCGCCCTCTCCTCCTCCGTCGCCGTGCGGTAGGTCTTGGCCGGACGCACGAGGTCGCGGAAATACGCGAGCGCATGGCCGACCAGCTTGTCGAGGACCGGATGGGTCTGCGGCCCGATCTCCGGATCGTAGCGGCGGATGAAGCCCCACAGCACCGCCGGGTCCTCGGTATTGGCGACAGCCGCGAGGTTGAGCAACATGGCGAAGTTCAGCGAGCCGCCCTTGCCCACGGCTTCGGCCGCCGGCGGATGGCCGGCATGCAGGTGCCAGACCGGGTTGCCGAGCTGCTGCGCCGGCTCCTGGCCGGGGAACTTCTCGAGGAAGTTCAGGTAATCGTCGACCTGACGCGGGATCATCTCCACGAACAGGCGCTTGGCCTCGCGCGGCTTGTTGTACATGAACAGGGCAAGACTGTCGGCGGTGCCGTAGACGAGCCAATCGTCGATGGACAGGCCGTTGCCCTTCGACTTCGAGATCTTCTTGCCCTCCTTATCGAGGAAGAGCTCGTAGTTGAATCCCTCCGGCGGCTCGCCGCCGAGGGCACGGGCGATCTCGCCGGAGAGCTTCACCGAATCGATCAGATCCTTGCCGGCCATCTCGTAATCGACGCCGAGCGCCACCCAGCGCATCGCCCAATCCGGCTTCCACTGCAGCTTGGCGTGGCCGCCGGTGACCGGGGTCTCGTAGGCAGTGCCGGTCTTGGGGTCGCGCCAGACCAGGGTGCCGGCGGAGACCCGCACCTCGTCGATGGAGACCTGCATCACCTCCCCGGTCTCCGGGTGCAGCGGCAGGAACGGCGAGTAGCTCGCCGAACGCTCGGCCCGGAGCGACGGCAGCATGATCGCCATCACGGCCTCGTAACGGTCGAGCACCGTGAGCAGGGCCGTGTCGAACAGGCCGGCCTTGTAGCATTCGGTGGCCGAGCGGAACTCGTAGTCGAAGCCGAAGGCATCGAGGAAGCGGCGCAGCTCGGCATTGTTGTGCGCGCCGAAGCTGTCATGCGTGCCGAACGGGTCGGGCACGCGGGTGAGCGGCTGGTTCAACGCCGGGATCAGGATCTGCTTGTTCGGCACGTTGTCCGGCACCTTGCGCAGGCCGTCCATGTCGTCCGAGAAGGCGATGAGCCGCGTGGGCACGCTGTCGTTGGTGAGCACGCGGAAGGCGTGGCGCACCATGGAGGTGCGGGCCACCTCGCCGAACGTCCCGATATGCGGCAGGCCCGACGGCCCGTATCCGGTCTCGAACAGCACTTCCGATTTCGGCTTGCGCTCCAGCCGCGCCACGAGCTTGCGCGCCTCCTCGAAGGGCCAGGCAGCCGCATGGGCGGCGGCCTCCACCAGGGCGGGGTCGAGGGCGAGCGGAGACGAGACGGGCGGGGCGGACATGGAATGGGCGTCAGTTCTGCGAGAAGACACGGGACGGCCGGAACCGGCCGGATGCGGCCGGGCACCCTAGGGAGCGGGCCGGGGAGGGTCAACGCGGAGGTGCGATGCAAGTCTCCGGCGAGGCTGGGGCCGAGGTCGCTCGAAGCCAGGCTTTGATGCTCGGTACGTCGAACAAGCGGGCATTCCCGACCCTTGCGGGGGCCGAGCGCGAACGCTCTCAGTCGCCCGCCCCCGAGATCAGCATGTCCAGGCGCATCCGCGTGATCGCGCCGATCTCGTCGAGGGCGGTGGCCTCTTCCTCGGCCCGCTCCCGTCCGAGGCGGGCCTCGAAGACAGCGAGGATCTCGGCCCGGCCGCGGCCGCGCACGGCGATGATGAAGGGGAAGCCGAACCTCTCCCGGTAGGCGGCGTTCAGGCGGTCGAAGGCCGCTGCATCCTCGGGCGGCAGGTGGTCGAGGCCGGCGCTGCCCTGCTCGCTCGCCGAGTCGGCCGTCATGGCCCGCGCCCGTGCCTCGGGCCCGGCGAGTTCCGGATGCCCGTTGAGGAAGGCGAGGCGCTGCGCCTCGGGCGCATGGCGCACCGCGTCCATCATCGCGGCGTGCAGGTCGGCCACGCTGGCGAAGGGGCGGGCCGGCGCCACCGTCTCGGCGACCCAGGCCGCGTGTTCGAACACCCCGCCGAGCAGAGCGACGAAGGCGTCCCGGTCGAGACGGTGGATGGCGGCCAGATCCGACAAAGGCTTCAACTCCCGCGATAATCCGTACGACGACCCGGCGTGAACGGCATCGGCACGGGATCATGCTCCCTGGCTTCGACCATGGCGAACCGCGCCACCCTTTGTCCACGGCGATCTCCGCCTCGCTCACGGGGGCAGCCTCGTCGGGGCGCGGTCGACGCTCCCGCCCCGGGCACGGCCGTGGCGGTTCAGGCCGGCTCGGGCGCGGCGCCGGTGGTGCCTCGGCGCTCGCCGGCCGGGGTGGCGGGCGGGACGAAGGCGAGGATCAGCACGATCGTCGCGAGTTCGAAGACCGCGATCAGCCACAGGCCGGCGGAGGCCGAGCCGGTATGCTCGCGTAGATAGCCCATCACCGCCGGAGCGCCGAAGCCCGCCAGGTTGGCCACCGAGTTGATCAGCGCGAAGCCGGCCGCGGCGGCGGAGCCTGCCAGGAACCGCCCGGGAATCTGCCAGAAGACGGGGATCGCGCTCATCGTACCGGCGATCGCCACGGCGAGTGCGACCATGGCCAGAGCCGGGCTCGACGGGATCAGGAAGCCGACGAGGGCGATGGCCAGTGCCCCGATCATGGCGGGCACACCGCAATGCAGGCGCACCTCTGCGGTGTGATCGGAATGGCGCCCGTTGAGCACCATGCCGATGCCGCCGAACAGGAAGGCGGCGGCCATGATCCAGCCGATGGTGAGCGGGTCGGTGAAGCCTGCATCATGCACTACGCTCGGCCCGAAGAAGATCAGCGCCGAGTACCCCGTGACGAGGCAGAAATAGATCGCGATACACTGCCAGACCCGGACATCCTTCAGGGAGGCGAGGACGCCGTGCTCGCGGGGCCCCAAGGCCTCGGCGTCGCGGGCGAGGTCGGCTTCGATCAATGCCCGCTGCTCCGGTGTCAGCCAGTTGGCCTTGGCGGGGCGGTCGGTAAGAACGTTGCCGAGGAAGAAGATCGTGACGAGGCCCGCGAGGATCGAAGGGATACCCTCCAGCAAGAACACCCATTGCCAGCCGTCCCAGCCGTTCACGCCGTCCAGGCCGGTGAGGATCGCCCCGGCCAGCGGCCCGCCGATCACCCCGGCGATGGCCGCAGCCGACATGAAGAGGCCGAGCACCCTCGCCCGCCGCGCGCTCGGGTACCAGTAGGTGAGGTACAGGACCACGCCTGGGAAGAAGCCGGCCTCGAACACTCCGAGGAGGAAGCGCAGCACGTAGAAGAAGGCCGGCGTGGTGACGAACATCATCGCCACGCAGCAGGCGCCCCAGAGGAGCGTGATCCGCGCGATGGTCTTGCGGGCGCCGACATGTTCCAGCAACAGATTGCTCGGCACCTCGCACAGGAAATAGCCGATGAAGAAGATGCCCGCGCCGATGCCGTAGACCGTCTCGCTGAACTTGAGATCGGACAGCATCTGCAGCTTGGCGAAGCCGATATTGACCCGGTCGATCCAAGACAGGATCCAGAGCATCATCAGGAACGGCAGCAGGCGCCAGGTGATCCGGCGGTAGGCCGCGTCGAGTGACGGGTTCTGTCCGACCGATGACTTAGGATGAGTTGGATATGACCGGATCGCCATGGATCGCCCCGAAGATGGTCGCGTCATCGGCGGCGATGAAACTCTCACCGAAGTGCCGAGACGAGATGGACCCTCCCCTTATGCAATCCAAATCCTGATCGGGCCGTAAATCTCGACCCGTTCCGGCATGGTCAGCTTCCGCGATAAGTGGTGCAATTGCCGGGCGTGCACAGCATCGGCACGTGGTAATGCTGCTTGGTGTCGAACACCGCGAACCGCACCACCGGGTTGTCCACGAAGATGTCCGCCTCGCTCACGCCGGGCCGGCTCTTCAGATAGCCGTCGATGAAGAATTCGAGCTGGTACTGGCCGATCTTCGCCTCGGCCGCCGGCAGGATCGGTGTGTCGGTGCGCCCGTCGGCATTGGTGACGACGCTCTTCACGAGGCGCCAGCGCCCCTCCTCCATCACCGAAAAGTCGATGCGTACGCCGGGCGCGGGGCGCCCGCGCTCCGAGTCGAGGATATGTGTCGTGATGCCGGCCATCGGGTCTCTCGGATCATGTCGTGGGTAAGCGGTTGCGGACGGTCGGGGCGCTCAGCTGCCGCGATAATACGAGTAGCCCCAGGGCGTGAACAGGATCGGCAGATGGTAGCGCTGGCTCGCGTCGCGGATGTGGAAGCGGATCGGGACGAGGCTCAGGAAGTTCGGGCTCGGCAGCGCCACGCCGATCCGGGCGAAGTATTCCTCGACATGCATCAGCAATTCGTAGCGCCCGGTCTTCAGGGCGTCGTCGATGAGGAGCGGCTCGGGCGAGCGGCCGTTGGCTCCCGTCGTGATCGTCTTGATCGGCCGGTAGGTGTCGCCATCGCGCACGGAGAGGTCGCAGACCATGCCCGCGCCCGGTGTGCCGTGGAAATTGTCGATGGCGTGCATGGTGAGGCGCGGGCCGAGGCCGGATTGCATCGTCGGGCCGGTGTTCAGGGCGCCCGGCTGCGCAGGAGCCGGGGCGGGCGCGCCCTGGGCCAGCACGGTGCCGGTGGCGGCGACCGTGCCGCCGAGACCGATTCCGGCAAGGCCGGCGCCTACCAGGCTGCGGCGCGTGAGGTCGGGTCGCTCAGGGGGGTGGTTCAACTGTGTCTCCTGCAGAGGGCCGGTTCCGGCGCGACCGGGGGCGGGGTCAGGCCGGCTCATGGGCGGCACGGGCGGCGGCCCGGCGCTCCAGCGCCGGGGTGGCGGGTGGGACGAAGGCGAGGATCAGCACGATCGTCGCGAGTTCGAAGGCCGCGACCAGCCACAGGCCGGCGGAGGCCGAGCCGGTATGCTCGCGCAGGTAACCCATGAGGGCGGGGGCGCCGAAGCCTGCGAGGTTGGCCACCGAATTGATCAGGGCGATGCCGGCCGCGGCGGCCGAGCCCGCCAGGAACCGCCCGGGGATCTGCCAGAAGACGGGGATCGCGCTCATCGTACCGACGATCGCCACGGCGAGCGCCAGCATGGCCAGAACCGGGCTCCACGGGACCAGGAACCCGACGAGGGCGATGGCCAGCGCCCCGATCGTCGCCGGGATCCCGCAATGCAGGCGCGCCTCGCCGGTCCGGTCGGAATGGCGCCCGTTGAGGATCATCCCGATGCCACCGCACAGATAGGCCGCCGACATGATCCAGCCGACGGTGAGCGGGTCGGTGAAGCCGGCATCGCGCACCACGCTCGGCCCGAAGAAGGTCAGGGCCGAGTTCGCCATGATGATGCAGAAGAAGATCGCGATGCACTGCCAGACCCGGACATCCTTCAGGGAGGCGAGGATGCGATGTTCGCGTGGACCCAGAGCCTCGGCGTCGCGGGCGAGGTCCGCCTCGACCAGCGCCCGCTGCTCTGTCGTCAGCCATGTGGCCTTGGCGGGACGGTCGGTCAGGTAGAGGAGCGTGACGAACCCTGCGAGGATCGAGGGGATGCCCTCCAGCAGGAACACCCATTGCCAGCCTGCCCAGCCGTTGACGCCGTTCATGCCGGTGAGGATCGCCCCGGCCAGCGGCCCGCCGATCACCCCGGCGATGGCCGAGGCCGACATGAAGAGGCCGAACACCTTCGCCCGCCGCTCACTCGGGTACCAGTAGGTGAGGTACAGGATCACGCCCGGATAGAAGCCGGCTTCGAACACTCCGAGCAGGAAGCGGAGCACGTAGAAGAAGGCCGGTGTGGTGACGAACATCATCGCCACGCAGCAGGCGCCCCAGAGGAGCGTGATCCGCGCGATGGTCTTGCGGGCGCCGATATATTCCAGCAGCAGGTTGCTCGGCACCTCGCACAGGAAATACCCGATGAAGAAGATGCCCGCGCCGATTCCGTAGACCGTCTCGCTGAATTTGAGATCGGACAGCATCTGCAGCTTGGCGAAGCCGATATTGACCCGGTCGATCCAGGACAGGATCCAGAGCATCATCAGGAACGGCAGCAGGCGCCAGGTAATCCGGCGGTAGGCCGCGTCGAGCGACGGACGAGGTCCTGCCGATGACGCATCGGAAACTGGATATGACCGGATCGCCATGGATCGCCTCAGGGTCCGTCACACCATCGGCGCCGATGCAAACCACGCCGAAACATTAGCAATAGTTGGACCATGTTCCCGCGCGATCCGACATCCGACCGGGCCGTGAAACTCGCCTGCGAGCGAGGTTATCCACGCCGGGCGAGGCTTTTCATCGCGTTCCTCAGGGCTGCGGAGCCAACCGGAAACCTTCGCGCTTCGATGGTGTAGACAGACGGTGATCGACGCCTTGCCAAGGAGACCATGCCATGTGGCCCGACAGACGCTTCCTCGATCTCGTCGGTCTGGATCATCCCATCGTCCAGGCCCCGATGGTGGGGCCTCGGGGCCAGCTCACGGCTGCCGTCTCCACCACCGGCGCCCTCGGGTCGCTGGCCTGCGCCGCCCTGAACGCCGAACAGGTGCGCAGCGAGGTCGCGGCGATCCGCCTGAACACGGATCGTCCGTTCAATCTGAATTTCTTCTGCCACGCTCCGGCCGCCGCCGATCCGGCCCGCGAGGCCGCATGGCTCCAGCGCGTGACACCCTATTACCGCGAGCTCGGCCTCGACCCGACAGTACCCGTCGCCATGGCCAACCGCGCGCCCTTCGACGAGGCAATGTGCGCCGTCGTGGAGGATCTGCGCCCGGCGGTGGTCAGCTTCCATTTCGGGCTTCCCGAGGCCGCCCTCCTCCGCCGCGTCAGGGAAGCGGGCTGCCTCGTCGTCTCGTCCGCCACCACGGTGCGTGAGGCACGCTGGCTCGATGAGCGTGGCGTGGACGCGATCATCGCCCAAGGGGCCGATGCCGGGGGCCATCGCGGCATGTTCCTCACCGATGCGGTGGAGTCCCAGGTCGGCACCTTCTCTCTGGTGCCGCAGGTGGTGGACGCGGTGCGCGTCCCGGTCATCGCGGCGGGCGGCATCGCCGATGCGCGCGGGATCGCCGCGGCGATCATGCTCGGCGCGTCCGCCGTCCAGATCGGCACGGCCTACCTCCTCTGCCCGGAGGCCGGCATCTCCGCCGTTCATCTCGCCGCCCTGCGGGCCGCCCGCGACGAGGATACGGCGCTCACCAACGTCTTCACGGGGCGCCCCGCCCGAGGGCTCGTCAACCGTGCTTTGGCGGAGCTCGGCCCGGTGAGCGCCGACGCTCCCGCCTTTCCCTCCGCCGCCGTGGCGCTCCAGCCCCTGCGCCAGCGCGCGGAGGCGGGAGGCTCGGGCGATTTCTCGCCGCTCTGGTCCGGTCAGGCGGCGTCCCTGGCACGGGAAACGGGGGCTGCGGACCTTACCTTGCGGCTGGCGGACGAGGCGCGCGGGATGCTGAGGATGTAAGGCCAGCCCGGCGCCCTGAGGGGGATGGGCCGGCGAGTCAGAACGGACTGACGGGGAAGAACCGCAGGTACAACTCTGCGTATTTCCCTTCGTCCCAGAGCCTTTGCAGGGCTTCGTCGAGGGCGCGGGAGAGGGCCGTATCCTCTCGGCGGGTGACGAGGCCGATGCCTTCGCCGAAATAGTGGTTTTCGAGGTAGTCGCCGCCCACCAGCGCGCAGCAATTCGACGAATCGATGCCGCCGATCCATAGGGCGAGGTTGAGCCCGTCGGCGAAGACGTAGTCCACGTCGCCGCGCCGCAGCGCCCCTTCGGCGGTGGCGAGGTCGGTGAACTCGCGCGCCTCCGCCTGGGGAAAGAACGCCTTGAGATAGGCCGCATGCGCGCTCGCCGCGACGATTCCGACGGACTTGCCCGCCAGGGCCTTGGCCGATGGGGCGGGAAGGCCCTTGTCGGTGCGGGCGGCGAAGCGCGCCGGCCAGCGAAAATACGGACGAGTGGCGAGGAACCGGCTGCGCAGGGTCGGCGTCAGCGGGATGGCGGCGGCGACCACGTCGCCCTGCCGGTCGGCCAGCCCGTCGAGCAGCGTATCGAACCGGCGCGCCTGGATGGTGCAGCTGAGCGTCAAGCGTTCGCAGACCGCCCGGACGAGTTCCACCACGAAGCCGGTCGGCGCGCCGTCAGGGCCTGCGAAATGCAGGGGCGGGAACTCGTCGTCGGTGAGGAAGCGGATGGCGCGCGCCGTCTGCGGCGCCTCGATCCGTTCGAGCCGGCTGCGCGGATTCCAGAAATTCGGGATCGTCACGCCCGGCGAGGTGGCTTCCTGCGCCGACGCCGGCGAAACGGCGAGGAGCGCCGTCACCAGCAAAGCGGCGGCGGACCGCCTGCCTCGGGTTGACGGCCTGGTTGTATCTGTGTCGCACTGGTTGTGCGCGGGAATCGTCTGGCTCACGGCTCTCCCCCTATCACGTTCCCGGGCCTCGGGGAGCCGGTTCCGGTGTCGATCGTCGGTTTCAGGAACCTGCGCGGCAAAACGGTGGCACTGCCTCCGGAGATCGCGTTTCTCCTCAGCCACGCCGCGTCCCCGCTGATGCTGGCGAAGGCCGCGGCCCTGGCCCGGGCGAGCGGCACCGATGCCGCCACCACCCTGATCCAGGCCGGGTTGATGGAAGAGGAGCGCTTCTACCGCGCCCTCGCGCTCACCCTCGGGGCGCGGTTCCTCGGCGGGACCCTGCCCCTCGGCGCCGGAGCGCGGTTTCCCGACAGTCTGATCGCGGGCGTCGCCCCCCTCGCACCGGGAATGGGGGCCGCGTTCGTCTATGCCCCTCGGGGGCGCGCGATCGCCGAATTGCTGCAGGGGCGCAGCCCGACGGGGCTGATGCCGGCGATCACCACGCCGACGGCCCTGCGCCACGCGATTTTTGCCCAACGCGCGGCGGGAATCGCCGCCCATGCCTCGGACGACCTTCTCAGGAGGAGGCCGGACTGGGCCTACAATGCCGCCCCCGTGGCGCCGCTCCTCGCTCTGGCCGGTCTCATCTTCGGGGCGCTCGTTTTCGCCATGGCCTGGCTGCCGGCGCTCCTCGTCACGGCGGCCTGGGTCGTGGTGCAGGTCGGGTTCCTCGCCCTCCTCACCTTTCGCGTGGCCGCCATCGGGCCCACCGGCGAGGCTGCGCCGGAAGACCCACCCGGACCAGGGCTGCCGGATGGCGACCTGCCGGTCTACACGGTGTTCGTGGCGCTCTACCGGGAGGCGGCGGTGGTGCCGCGCTTGCTGGAGGCGCTGACGCGCTTCGATTACCCGGTGGCGAAGCTCGACATCAAGCTCCTCACCGAGGCCGACGATGCCGCCACGGCGGGGGCGCTCGCCTGCCTTACCCTGCCGGCACATGTGGAGGTCGTCGTTGTGCCGCCGGGGCTGCCGAAAACGAAACCGCGCGCCCTCAACGCCGCCCTGCCCCTGGCAAGGGGAAGCTGCCTCGTGGTCTACGACGCGGAAGACGTGCCCGATCCCGGCCAGTTGCGGGCGGCAGCCGAGGCCTTCGCCCGCGCCTCCCCGCGCACTGCCTGCCTGCAGGGCCGCCTCGTCATCGACAATGCCCGCGATTCCTGGCTCACCCGGTGCTTCGCCCTCGAATACACGGCCCTGTTCGACGTGCTCGGCCCGGCACTGGCGGCGTGGCGGCTGCCGACGCCGCTCGGCGGCACCTCCACCCATTTCCGGACCCATATCCTTCGCGCCGTATGCGGATGGGATGCCTGGAATGTCACCGAGGATGCCGATCTCGGTCTGCGGTTGGCGCGGGCCGGCTACGATGTGGGTGATCTGCCGAGCAGCACGATCGAGGAGGCGCCGGCCCGCTACAAGGCCTGGCTCAACCAGCGCACCCGCTGGATGAAGGGCTTCCTCCAGACCAGCCTCACCCATGGCCGCACCCCCATGGCGACCTTCCGCGAACTCGGCCCCCTGGCGAGCCTCTGCGCGCTGGCCCTCATCCCCGGTACGGTGGTCTCGGCCTTGTCCTACCCGTTCCTGATGCTGCCGGCCGTGGTCTCCCTGTGGCCGGGCCGGATCGAGGCGGGGAGCGATTTCTGGGCGAATCTGCCCACCGGCACCGCGATCACGGTCCTCGTCTCCGGCTTCGTGGCGATGTTGCTGCCCGCCTATATCGGCTGCCGGCGACGGGGCTGGCACGATCTCGTCCCCTTCGTGCCCCTGCTGCCGGCCTATTTCCTGCTCGTCAGCCTCGCCGCCTGGCGCGGGGTGATCGAGCTGATCCTCGCACCCGACCGCTGGAACAAGACCGAACACGGCCTGTCCCGCACCTCGCGCAGCGGGGCGCTGACACCGCACCCGCCGCGATGACGGGGCACAGCACCATGACGCGTTACAGCGCCTTGGCGAGTTCCGCCGCCGTCTGGTCGGCGGGTTTCGTCAGGTTGAGGGCGTTCACGAAGCGGTTCCGGCCGTCCATGATGTAGACCAAAGCCGTGTGCTCCATCGTGTAGTCGTCCCCCTTGGTCGGCACCTTGCGGACATAGGCGCGGTAGGCCTTCACGGCCGCGTTGACCTCCTCCTGCGAGCCGGTGAGGCCGACGATGCGGGGATCGAAACTGGCGAGGTAGGTCTTCAGGGCCTCGGGCGTGTCGCGCTCGGGGTCGACCGCGATGAACAGCGCCTTCGTGTCCTTGCCCTTGGGGCCGAGCGCCTGGAGCACATCACCGATCTGCTGCAGCGTCGTCGGGCAGACATCGGGGCAATGCGTGAATCCGAAGAAGACCAGATGGGTCGCCCCGGCGAAATCCCGCTCGGTGACGCGCCGTCCGTCCTGGTCGGTGAGGGTGAAGGGGCCGCCGACGCTGCTGGTCGCCACCTGCCCCGCCTTCGGCACGAGCATCACGGTGGCCGCGACGCCGAGCGCCACGAGGCCGAGGGCGAAGAGGATGAGGGGAAGGGCGCGACGCATGGGGAGCCTTCAAGCCGGTTCCTGGGGAGACGCTGCGGCAAGAGCATGGGCCGGGGATGCGGGCAACCGTCAATGTGTCGCCGGGGGGGCTCCGTGAGACCGGCTTCCCCACGCGGGTCAGCGCGTCGCGAGGGCGGCGATCAGCTTGTGGGTCGTGCTGGTCAAGGCGGAGAACGCCGCGAAATCGATGCTGTTGATGACGACGAAAACCCCGACATCGCGCCCCGGTGCGAAGGCGACGTAGCTCATGAAGCCGGCGCCTCCCCCGCTCTTCGCCAGCATGGCCGGTCCGTTCCCCTTGGCCGCCAGGGCCACCCAGCCGAGGGCGAGGCCCGCCATGGGCGACGCTTCGTCGAAGCCGATCGCCGCCGGCATCGATTGGCGCTGGCGGTAGACCGCGTGGCTCAGGGCGAGCGCGCCGCTCGTGGCGGTGACGTTGTGCCGGAGCCAGCGAGCCATGTCGTTGCCGGTGCTGTAGAGCCCGCCGCTTCCCCCCGTCGCCTGGGTGTCGACGCAGGTGGCCGGGCCGCCGAGGCCCGAACCGATCATCAGCCGGGCGCATTGCTCCGGTGTCGGCGAGAGAACCGTATCCGGCATTCCGAGGGGCGCGGTAACGTGGCCGCGCAGCACGTTCGCATAGGACGCGCCGCCTGCCGTCCCGACCGCATCGGCCAGGAGGTCGAACCCCACATTCGAATAGGACGTGACGGTGCCGGGGGCCCAAGGCAGCGTGTAGTTGCCGAGCCAGGACCAGCGGTCGTCGCGGGTCGGCCAGGCGCGGGGATTCGTGCCTTCGGGGGCGTGTCCCATCTCGCGCGGTAGGGCGCCCGAATAGGTTGCGAGGTCGAGGAGGGTGATGGGGCGCCCTTCGAAGGCGGGAACCTTCGCCTGCGGCGCGAAGCTCTGCAGCGGATCGGCGAGGGAGAGCTTCCTCTCCGTGGCGAGGGAGGCCAGGACTTCCGTCGTGAAGACCTTGGTGATGGAATTGAGCCGCACCAGGCTCGTTCCGTCGGGCGTGATGCCGTTGCCCTTCTCGGTCTCGCCGTAGCCGCGGATGAAGGTCCCGTCCCCGCGCACGACCACCAGGATCATGCCGGGCGCCCCGGATTCGAGGAACAGGACGTCACCGGTCAAGTCCGTCGCCGCCGCGATCACCGAATCGTCGGCGCTCGCTGCATGTGTCGTCGTCGCGAGCGACAGGGCGAGGGCGAGGGCAACGAATCGCTTGTTCACGGCGTGGCTCCGATTCTGGTCGGAACTCTACACGCATCGCACGTGGTGCAAGCCTATCGGGCGTGGGGGGCCACCGCGTCGATTCACAGATGTTTGGTCGTGACACCGTTCCCAGGGGCGTTCGCGCATCCGGGAGCCTTTGTTTCAGCCCTCGCCGCCCTTGCCACGGTCGCTGGCCAGGGAGGCGCTCTCGCGCCGGAGCGGGGCACCGACGGGGCAGACTTCAGCATCCTCCCGGTGAAATGGAAGCCGCGCCTTGTCCGATGAAGGCCGCGCGACGGTCAGATCGCCAGCTTGTCCGGCTCTGGCGTTGCCGCGACCGCTTCAAGCCTGTGCAGGCGTAAAGCCTCGCCCACCATCAGCAGGGCCGGCCCATCGAAGCCCGATGCCTCCACCCGGTCCGCCAGTTCGGCGGCTGTGCCCGACACGACGGCTTGGTTGGGCCGGGTGGCGTTGAAGACGAGGAGCGCGGGGGTGGCCGGGGCCAGACCCTCGGCGACGGCGCGTTCGAGCAGCTCGCGCAGGGTCTTTTTCGGCATGTAGACCACGGTGGTCACGCTCGGATCGGCGAGTGCCCCCCAATTCAGGTCGGACGGCAGGGCACCGCGCCGGTCATGGCCGGTGACGAATTGCAGGCGTCGCGCCGAGTCGCGGTTGGTCAATGAGACGCCCAGCGACGCGGCCGCCCCCTGCGCCGCCGAGATGCCCGGCACTACGCTCACGGGGATTCCCGCCTGATGGCAGGCATCGATCTCCTCGCCGGCCCGGCCGAAGACGAGGGGATCGCCGGATTTCAAGCGCACCACCTGCTTGCCGGATTTGGCGAGCTGCACCATCAGCGCGTTGATGTCGTCCTGGCGGCAGGAGGGGCCGTGCCCGGTCTTGCCCACCAGCATGGTGCGCGCCTCGCGGCGGGCATAATCGAGGATCTCGGGCGCCACGAGATCGTCGTAGAGGATCACGTCGGCGTTGCGGAGCGCCCGCAGGGCCTTCAGCGTCAGGAGTTCGGCATCACCCGGCCCCGAGCCGACGAGCGTCACCGCCCCACCCTTCGGTGCGGCGTCCGTCTGGCCGAGAAGCTCGGCGAGGTCCGCCTCGGTGGGAGCCCGGTCCGGCTCGGCGAAGGCGCGATCCGTGAACCGCTCCCAGAAGGCGCGGCGGTCGGAGAAGGCGTGGAAACGGCTCGTGACCTCCTCGCGCCAGTCGCGGGCGGCACCGATCCAGGCCTTGAACCCGCGCGGCAGCATGCCCTCGATCCGGGCACGCACCGTCTGCCCGAAGACCGGAGCCGCGCCCTCCGTCGAGATGCCCACCACCATGGGCGAACGATTGACGATGGCGCCGAACTTCACGTCGCAGAGATGCGGCCGGTCGACGGCGTTGACGATGGCGCCGGTCGCCCGCGCGGCGGCCACGAAGGCGATGCAATCGGCCTCGTCCTCCATGGCGCCGATGCAGAAGGCGGCGCCCTGGAGGTCGGAGGGCTGCCACTGGCGCTCGTGCAGGGTGACGCTGCCGGCGACGATCTCGCCCGGCACTGCGCGCAACTCGTCGCTGGGTTCGGGTGCGTAGACGTCGACATCGGCCCCGGCGGCGGCGAGCAGCTTCACCTTCCACGGCGCGCCGCCATTGGACCCGGCCAGCACCGCGCGCTTGCCCTGCAGCGGCACGAAGACCGGCAGGACCGACAGCGGTTCGAGACCGGCATGTCCGGCGCCCTCACGGGCGGCGATTCCGGCGGGTCGGGTTTCCCGGGGCTGGCGGGGCGTGCTCATGGCGTGAAAATGAGCTTATGCGGCGTCGCGCGCAAGCGCCTGCGGCAGCAGCTTGCGGATCTCTGGGATGCACGAGCCGCAATTCGTGCCGGCCTTGCAGGCGGCACCCACCGCCTCGACGCTGTGAGCGCCGGCCGCGATGGTGGCGGTGATGACATCGAGGCCGATACCGTGGCAGGCGCAGACGGTCGGCCCGGCCGACGCCGTCTCGGCCCGGCCTGAGAGTAGGGCGCGTCGGGCGGAGGGTTCGAGATCGGGCGCGGCGAAATAGGCCTTCTCCGATTCCCAGCCCGGCTTCGCGTCGCCGGGTGTCAGGGCCAGACAGGCGACGAGACGCTCCCCGTCATAGGCGGCGAAACGGTAGCGGCCACGGGCGTGGTCTGCGTATTCGGCGATCTCGAGGCCCTGGAACATCCCCCTCAGCATCAGCGCGACTTCGCGCGAGCTATCCTGGGTGGCGAAGTGCAGCCCGGATCCGCCCTGGATCGTGGCACGCGCCCACCACCAACCGGCGGGAAGCGACCGCTGCTCGCGGGTCAGCAGGAAGCCGCGGCTGCGATAGACGGCCGGCGCGATGGCGGACGGCGTCGCCTTCAACTCGGGCTGCCCAGAGACCGGATCGGGGATGCCGCGCGCGAGGGCGCCGACGCGCCCCTCCGACGCGGTGGCCCCGCTCCAGTGGAAGGCCGCGAAGAGGTCGCCCCGGCGCATACCCTCTCCTACCATCACCTCCAGCACCGCCGCGCCATGCGCGGTGGAGACCGTGGCGAGGCCGCCATGGACCACGCCCATCGCGGTTGCGTCATCGGGGTGGATCTCGACGAAGGGCACGTCGCGATGAGCCGAGAGGCGCTGGCTCTTCCCGGTGCGCGTCATCGTGTGCCAGTGATCGCGGACCCGTCCGGTATTGAGCACGAAGGGGAAGTCCGCACTCACGGCCTGGGCCAGCGCCGGGGGCTGTACGGCGACGAAGCGGGCGCGCTTGTCGAAGGTGAAGAACTGCCCGTCGGCGAAGAGCCGCTGCCGGCCCTGCTTTCCCCCACGCTTCGTCAGGGGCCACTGCACGGGCGCCGCCCCGGCATAGGCGATATCGGAGATGTCGCTCACCGCGCCGATGTCGAAGTCGCGGCTGCCGTTATTCTCGAAGGCCGAGAGCGAGGCATGTTCGCGGAAGATCGCGGCGGCGTTCGGATAGGCGAAGGCCTCGCCGTGGCCGAGGCGCTTGGCGACGTCGCTGATGATCGCCCAATCCGCCCGTGCCTCGCCGGGAGCCTTGAGGAAGCTGCGCTGGCGCGAGATGCGCCGCTCGGAATTGGTGACGGTGCCGTCCTTCTCGCCCCAGGCCTGGGCCGGCAGCAGCACGGTCTTCCGGCCCGTCGCCATGGCGGTGTCGCTGTCGGACACGGCCTCGGAGACGACGTAGAGATCGAGCCCCTTGATCGCTTCGCGGATCGCGTCGGCACGGGGCATCGACACGACGGGGTTGGTGCCCATCACCCAGAGGGCCTTGATCTTGCCGCGCTCCACCGCCTCGAACAGGGCGACGGCCTTCATGCCCTCGCCGGTGATGATGTTCGGCGCCGACCAGAACCGGCGGACCCGGTCCACTTCCTCGGGCGCGAAATGCATGTGGGCGGCGAGCATGTTGGCGAGCCCGCCGACCTCGCGCCCGCCCATGGCGTTGGGCTGGCCGGTAAGGGAGAGCGGCCCCGCGCCGGGCTGGCCGATGCGGCCGGTGGCGAGGTGGCAATTGATGATGGCGTTGCCCTTGTCGGTCCCCTGAGCCGACTGGTTCACCCCTTGCGAAAAGCCGGTGACGACGCGCTTCGTACGCGCGAACAGGGTGAAGAATTGCCCGACATCCGCCTCCGACAGCCCAGTGGCGGCGGCCGTCGCGGCGATGTCCGGCGCGATCGAACGGGCGCGCTCCAGGGCCCCGTCGAGGCCGGTCGTGTGGTCGAGGACGAAGCGGTAGTCGAAAGCACCTGCGCTCGCGAGATGGACCAGGAGGCCGGAGAACAGGGCGGTGTCGGTGCCCGGCTTCAGGCCGAGGAAGAGGTCTGCCTCCTCCCCCGTCTGTGTCCGGCGCGGGTCGATCACCACGAGCTTGGTGCCGCGCTTGGCGCGGGCATCGACCATGCGGCGGAACAGGATCGGGTGGCACCAGGCGGTGTTGGACCCCACCAGCACGATGAGATCGGCCTCGTCGAGATCCTCGTAGCAGCCCGGCACCGTGTCCGAACCGAAGGCGCGGCGGTGGGCCGCCACCGCGCTCGACATGCAGAGGCGCGAGTTGGTGTCCACATGGGGCGTGCCGAGGAAGCCCTTCGCGAGCTTGTTGGCGACGTAGTAATCCTCGGTGAGGAGCTGGCCGGACAGGTAAAAGGCGATCGAATCCGGGCCGTACTGCTCGGCGACCTTCCGTAGCCCGCCGGCCACGGTGCCGAGGGCCGATTCCCAGCTCGACCGTACCCCATCGACGACGGGATGCAGCAGGCGGTTGTCGAGGGACAGGGTCTCGCCGAGGGCGGAGCCCTTGGAGCAGAGGCGGCCGAAATTGGCCGGGTGCTCGGTATCGCCGGCAATCCCCGCGCCGCCCTGCCCGTCCGGCGTGGCGATCACGCCGCAGCCGACGCCGCAATACGGGCAGGTGGTCTTCACGGCGGCGGCGGGTGCCTGGACGTGCGCGTTCATGGCGAAATCCTCGGCGGGTTCCAGGGTTCGAAGGGCAGCAAGAGTCGGGCCGGATCGCGAGGCCGAACCCTTCCCCGCAGGGCGGAACAATTGACGATGAGGCGCAACGTCATTCCGGGGCGCCGAAGGCGAGCCCGGAAGCCAGACGCACCGGTGGTGCCGGACTTTGCATCGCCTGTGGTTCTGGATCCCGGGCTCCGCTGCGCGGCCCCGGGATGACGGGGTGATGCCAGAGGCCTCCCCACGAGCGGACAGGCATCTGCGAGAGCGCTCCCGAAGAGCCTTGCCCGATGAGGCGAGGGCTCTTCCCGTTTTCAGTACACGTCGGCCTGATACCGCCCGGTCTTCTTCAGATGGGCGAGGTAGGCCACGGCCTCGTCGGGATTCTTGCCGCCGAACTGACCGGCGACGTCGATGATCGCCCGCTCCACATCCTTGGCCATGCGCTTGGCATCGCCGCAGACGTAGAAATGGGCGCCGCCTTCGAGCCATTTCCACAGGTCAGCGCCGTTCTCGCGCATGCGGTCCTGCACATAGGTCTTCTCGGTGCCGTCCCGCGACCAGGCGAGGGACAGGCGGGTGAGCACCTTGCCGTCCTTCAGCGCGTTCAGCTCGTCCTTGTAGAAGAAGTCGCTGGCCTGGCGCTGATGGCCGTAGAACAGCCAGTTGCGTCCCGGCGCCTGGGTCGCGGCGCGCTCGCGCAGGAAGGCGCGGAACGGTGCGATGCCGGTGCCCGGCCCGCACATGATGACGTCCTTCGACAGATCCTCCGGCAGGGCGAAGCCGTGCGCCTTCTGCAGGTAGACCTTGACCGTGGTCTTCTCGGCAATGCGTTCGCCGAGATGGGTCGAGGCGACACCCAGACGGAGCCGTGAGCGGTGGTTGTAGCGCACCGCGTCGACCGTGAGCGAGACCCGGCCCGGATCGGCCTTCGGCGATGAGGAGATCGAGTAGAGGCGGGGCTGCAGCTCGTCGAGGGCTTCCAGGAAGACCTCCGCGTCGGGCCGGGCACCGGGAAACTTGTGAAGCGCGCCGAGCACGTCGAGATAGGCGGCGTCCCCGTCCGGGTCCTCGCCCGCCGAGAGCGCCCGCGCCTTCTTGCGCGCCTCCCCCGAAGTGAGGAGGGAGAGGAGCTGGTAGAGCCCGTCCGGCGCGGCGCCCAGGGAGTAATCCTTGATCAGCCGGTTCCGCAGGGTCTGGCCGCCGATCATGCGCTCGGGCCGGGTGCCGAGCTCGGCGATGATCGCATCGACCAGGGCCGGCGGGTTCGAGGGGAAGAGCCCGAGCGAATCGCCGACCACATACTCGATGGGCGTGCCCGTGAGATCGATCTCGACATGCCAGGTCTCCTTCTCGCCGCCCGGCTCGTTGAGGCGGGTGCGGGACAGGAACACGGCCTCCACCGGGTTCTCGCGGCAATAGCCGAGCGGTCCGAGGGGCGCCTCCGCCTTGGCCTCGCCCTCCCCCGCTTCGGCCGCTTTCGCGCCACCGCCCGCGCCGAATTCCTCATCCAGCTTCTTGAGCATGCGGAGGGTGTCCTTGCCCCCCGGCTGGCACAGGTTGAGGCGCTCTTCCTTCTTCAGGAACAGGGCGTTGGCGTAATCCGCGCAATTATAGCCGCACTGGCCGCAATCCTGCTGCGCCATGGCGGCCATGAGCTTCTGCGCCTCCGGCCGCTCCTTGGCGAGCTCCATCCGGTCGGGCAGCGGCATCGACGGATCGTGCCAGGGCGCGTCGTCGTTGTCGGCGAGCTTCGGCCCGCCACCCGTATCGCCGGGGGCGAGGGCCGTCGCGCCCTCCACGGCGGGGCCGAGCAGGGCGGCGAAATAGCCGGACAGCCAGGAGCGCTGATCCGGGTTGAACGGGGCGTTCTCGGGGATGAGAACGAGCGGGGGGATGACGTGCTCGCTCATGCTGCGGCCTTCAGGACGGGTTGATCTTCGGCGAGGCTGCGGAGGCTCTCCGGGCCGGTGCGTGCGGTGAAGGCCTGGAAGCTCTCGGCCTGGCTCTCGCGGCGGGCGAGGTAGCTGCGCAGCAGCGCCTCGATCCGGGACGGACAATCCTCTGCCTTCACCGCCTTCCAGATCTCGGTGCCGATCTTCGGGCTGTCGCCGAAACCGCCGCCGACGACGATGTCGTAGCCCTCGACGGTGTCGCCCTCCTCCGAGACGACGACCTTCGCGCCGATGAGGCCGATATCGCCGATGTAATGCTGGGCGCAGCTATGATGGCAGCCGGTGACGTGCACGTTCACGGGCACGTCGAGTTCCGGCAGGTGGGCCTCCATGTAATCGGCGATGACGAGCGCGTGGCCCTTCGTGTCCGAGGCGGCGAACTTGCAGCCCTTGTTGCCGGTGCAGGCCACGAGGCCGGCGCGGATGCTGGAGGCTTCCGTGGTGAGGCCGAGCGCTGCCACGCGGGCCTGGACCTCGGCCACCTTGGCGTCGGGCACGCCGGAGAACAGGAAGTTCTGCCACACCGTCATGCGGATGGCGCCGTCGCCGCATTCCGACGAGATCTTTGCCAATTCCCGCATCTGGTCGGAGGTCATCTTGCCCACGGGCAGGATCACGCCGATCCAGTTCAGGCCCGGCTGGACCTGTTTGTGGACGCCCACATGGGAGAAGCGGTCCATGGGCCTGCGCGGGGCGAGATGGGCGGGGTCCACCCGGTCGAGCGTGTAGCCGAGCTCCTCCTCGACGGCGGCGAGGTACTTGTCGAAGCCCCAGGCATCGAGGACGTATTTCATCCGGCTCTTGTTGCGGTTGGTCCGGTCGCCGTTCTTGATGAAGACCCGCAGGATCGCGTCGGCGACCTTGTTGCAGGCCTCGGGCTTCAGCACCACGCCGGTATCGCGGGCGAGATCGCGGTGGCCGGAGATGCCACCGAGCACGAGGCGCATCCACACGCCGGGCTCCACGGCCGCGCCGTCGAGGACCCTCACCGCCTGGAAGCCGATATCGTTGGTCTCTTCCAGCACAGGCATCACGCCGCCGCCGTCGAAAGCGACGTTGAACTTGCGCGGCAGGCCGTAGAGCGAACGGTCGTTGATGATCCAGTTGTGCCAGGACTTGGCCAAGGGCCGGGTGTCGAGGAGTTCCTGGGCGTCGATCCCGGCCACCGGCGAGCCGGTGACGTTGCGGATGTTGTCCGCGCCCGAGCCGCGCGCGGTGAGGCCGAGGTCGATCAGCCCGTCGAGGAAGGGCTGGCCGTGCTCCGCCGTGATCTCGCGAACCTGGAGGTTCGCACGGGTGGTGACGTGGCTGTAGCCGCCGCCATGGGCATCGGCCAGATCCGCGATACCGGCGAACTGCCAGTGCTGCAGGATGCCGTTGGGGATGCGCAGGCGGCACATGAAGTCGCCGCTGGCTGGGGCGAGCCAGAACAGGCCGTGATATCGCCAGCGGAAATTGTCCTCCGGCTTCGGGGCCTTGCCGGTGGCGGCCTCGGCGATCAGGCGGTTATGGCCGTCGAAAGGGTTCTCCGCCCGCTTCCACTTCTCCTGGTCGCAGAGCTTGCCGCCGGCCTTCACCGTGGCGTCCTGGGCCTTGATGTGGATCGCGTCCGGGCCGGTCGGCTCGGAGGGCGCGGCGACACCCTGCCCGAGGGCGAGGCCGCCGGTGATGCGCGCGGCGGCGATGCCCGAGGCGAAGCCTTCGAGGTAGCGCTTCTGCTCGGCGTTGAAATCGTCGGCCATGGAAGCCTCCATCATGCTGCCAGGGATTGGGAATCGGGGGCGTGGACGCGCCCGAACATCAGGTCGTCACGGTGATCGGCGATGGGTTCGCCGGTGCGGATCAGCGTCTTGCACCAGCCCTGTTCGGCAATGTCGCCGACGAAGACGGCGCCGAGGAGCTTGCCGTCGCCGATGATCAGCTTGCGGTAGAGGCCGAGGCCGGGATCCGACATCACCACCGTCTCGGCATGTTCGGGCGCCTCGATCTCGCCGGCCGAGAAGACCGGCAGGCCCGAGACCTTGAGGCTGGTGGCCAGCGAGGTGCCAAGATAGGCGGCTTCCTCGCCGACGAGGTGGCGGCTCAGCACTTCGGCCTGGTCGTAGGCGGGCTCGACGAGGCCGTAGACCATGCCGCGATGCTCGGCGCATTCGCCGAGAGCGAAGATGCGCGGATCGGAGCTCGTCATCCGGTCGTCGACCTTGATGCCGCGCCCGACTTCGAGCCCGGCGCCCTGGGCGAGGACGGCATTGGGGCGTACCCCCACCGACATCACCACGAGGTCGGCCGGCAGCACCGTGCCGTCCGACAGGACGAGGCGCTCGACCCGGCCGTCGCCCTCCACATGGGCGGTATCGGCCTTGAGGAGGACGCGGATTCCGCGGGATTCCATGGCGCGCTTCACCAGGCCGGCGGCGTGGTGGTCGAGCTGGCGCTCCATCAGCCGGTCCATGACGTGGAGCAGGGTCGTGTCGACCCCGAGCCGGGCGAGGCCGACGGCGGCCTCCAGCCCGAGCAGGCCGCCGCCGATGACGATGGCTTTTGCGCCGGTGACCGCCGCTTTCCGGATGGCCGCCACGTCCGCGAGATCGCGAAACGTGATGATGCCGGGCAGGTCCATGCCGGGCTTCGGTAGCCGGATCGGGAGCGAACCCACCGCGAGGACGAGCTTGTCGAAGGGCAGGACATGGGTCTCGCCGACGATGACGAGGGCGTTCTCCCGGTCGACCTGCGTCACCGGCGCGCCGGTGATGAGGCGGATGCCGTGCGCCTCGTACCAGTCAAGACCACGAAAGGCGCAGGCGGCCTCGTCGACCTCACCGCCCAGCAGCGACGAGAGCAGCACGCGGTTATACGCCGCCTGCGGCTCGGCACCCACGACGGTGACGTCGTAGCGACCGGGCGCGCGCTCGGTCAGCCGCTCCAGAAAGCGCAACGACGCCATGCCGTTGCCGATCACCACCAGACGCTCCTTCATGACCTGCGTCCGATCCTCACGCCGCCATGGCGGGCTTGGCGTGGCGGGCATAGAGGAACTCGAGCACGGCGGCGCGGGCATGGGTGTAGGTCGCGTCCTCCACCAGATCGAGGCGGCGGCGGGGCCGCTCGAGATCGACCTTCAGGATCTCGCCGACCGTGGCCGAGGGGCCGTTGGTCATCATCACGATCCGGTCGGACAGCAGCACCGCCTCGTCGACATCGTGGGTGATCATGATGACGGCGTTCTTCAGCCGCGCATGGATGTCCATGAGCGAGTCCTGCAGATGGGCGCGGGTGAGCGCGTCCAGCGCCCCGAACGGCTCGTCGAGGAGGAGCACCTTCGGCTCCATGGCCAGCGCCCGGGCGATGCCGACGCGCTGCTTCATGCCGCCCGAGATCTCGTTGGGGCGGCGGTCCGCGGCATGGGTCATGTTCACGAGGGCGAGGTTGTGGTCGATCCATTCGGACCGCTCGGCCCGGGTCTTCTTGCCCTTCAGCACCTTCTCGACGGCTAAAGCCACGTTCTCGCGCACGGTCAGCCAGGGCAGCAGGGAATGGTTCTGGAACACCACGGCGCGGTCCGGGCCGGGGCTGTTCACCTCCTTCTCTTCCAGGAGGACGCCGCCGGTGGAGGCCTTGAGCAGCCCGGCCACGATGTTGAGCACCGTCGACTTGCCGCAGCCGGAATGGCCGATCAGCGAGACGAACTCGCCCTTGTCGATCTTCACGCTCACATCGCGCAGCACTTCGTTGGTGCGCCCGGAGCGGGTGAAGCTGATGCCGACATTCTCGATGCTGAGATAGCTCATGGGTCTCGTGTCCCTCTGCGAGAGGCGGTCGGGGCACGGCGCGACGGGAAGACCCCGGCGCGCCGCGCGGAGGCGTTCAGGCGGTGGCGCCGCGGGTGACGAGGGTGCCGATGAAGGCCACGAACCGGTCGAGGAAGAACCCGATCACCCCGACATAGACGAGGGCGACGATGATCTCGGAGATGTGCGACGAGTTCCAGGCGTCCCAGATGAAGAAGCCGATGCCGACGCCGCCGATGAGCATTTCGGCCGCCACGATGGCGAGCCAGGACAGGCCGACGCCGATGCGAAGCCCCGTGAAAATGTAGGGAGCCGCCGAGGGCAGCATGATCTTCACGAAGAATTCGAGCGGGTTGAGGCGCAGCACCGCCGCCACGTTGCGGTAATCCTGCGGGATGTTGCGGATGCCCACCGCCGTGTTGATGATGATCGGCCAGATCGAGGTGATGAAGATCACGAAGATGGCCGAGGGCTGGCCGTCGCGGAACGCCGCGAGGGAGAGCGGCAGCCAGGCCAGCGGCGGAATCGTGCGCAGCACCTGGAAGATCGGGTCGAGGCCGCGCATGGCCCAGTCCGACTGGCCGATCAGGGTGCCGACCATGATGCCCACGATGGTGGCCAGGGCGAAGCCGAAGGCGACGCGCTGGATGCTGGCATAGATGTGCCAGAACAGGCCCTTGTCGGTGCCGCCATTGTCGTAGAACGGGTGGGCGATGATGTCCCACGCCTCGGTGACGACGCGCGAAGGCGGCGGCAGGCCGGCGGTGGGCCGCGAGCACAGCAGCTCCCAGATCACCAGGAAGGCGATCAGCACCACGATCGGCGGGATCAGGTTGACGGCGATCTGGCGGAACGTCGCCAGGGTCACGAAGGGCTTGCGCGGGGCCTTGGCCGCCGGCTTCGCGGCGGCCCCCGTCACGGCGATGGTGGAGGTATTGGCCATCACGCGATCCTCTTGATGCCGAGGCTGGACAGGTAGGCGGCGGGATCGGCGGGATCGAAGACCTTGCCGTCGAAGAAGGTCTCCTTGCCGCGCGACGTGGAGCTCGGGATCGCGGTGACGCCCAGCGCCTTCGCGGCGTCGCGCCAGATATCCTCGCGGTTCACCTTGGCGATGAGCGCCTTGGTGTCCGTCTGCGCGTCGAACTTGCCCCAGCGGATGTCCTCGGTGAGGAACCAGAGGTCGTGGCTCTGGTAGGGGTAGGAGGCGTTGTCGGCGAAGAACTTCATGACGTAGGGGCTGTTCTCGACCACGCGGCCGTCGCCGTAATCGATGGTGCCCTTCATGCGGCCGGCGACGTCGCCGACGGGGATGTTGATCCACTGGCGCTTGGCGACGATGGCGGCGAACTCGTCCCGGTTCTCGGGCTTGTCGCACCACATCTGCGCTTCCAGCACGGCCATGGTCAGGGCCTTGGCCGCGATGGGGTTCTTCTCGACCCAGGAGGCGCGCATGGCGAACGCCTTCTCCGGGTGGTCCTTCCACAACTCGCCGGTGGTCAGCGCGGTATAACCGAGGCCCTGCTGCACGAGCTGCGCGTTCCACGGCTCGCCGACGCAGAAGCAATCCATCGTGCCGACCTTCATGTTCGCCACCATCTGGGGCGGCGGCACGACGATGGTCTCGATGTCCTTGTCGGGGTCGATCCCGCCGGCGGCGAGCCAGTAGCGGATCCAGAGGTCGTGGGTGCCGCCGGGGAAGGTCATGGCCGCCTTCACCGACTTGCCGGCGGCTTTCTTCTTGTCGATCGCGGCCTTGAACACCTTGGAATCGAGGGCGACCTTGGCGTCCAGATACTCCTTGGCCACCGAGACGCACTGGCCGTTGGTGTTGAGCCGGGCCAGGATCTGCATCGGCACGGGGACGTTGTTCTGCGTCACGCGGCCGGCGCTGATGAGGTAGGGCATCGGCGTCAGGATGTGCGCGCCGTCGATGCCGTTGCCCTCGGAGCCGAGCACGAGGTTGTCGCGGGTGGTGCCCCAGCTCGCCTGTTTCAGCACCTCCACGTCGGGCATGCCGTGCTTGGCGAAGAAGCCCTTTTCCTTGGCGACGAAGAGCGGGCCGGCATCGGTGAGCGCGATGAAGCCGAGCTTGGCGCCCTTCACCTCGGGGCCGGCCCCCTGCGCGAAGGCACCGCCGGGCAGCGCAGTGCGCGCCAGGGCTGCCAGCGACAAGGTCGCGGCGGCGCCCTTCAAGAGGCTGCGGCGGCTGTTCTGAAACCCGTCAGTCATGGAAAACTCGATCCCTCGAAGCTTAAGCAGTCGACCCGAAGACGAAAAAAAACCGCCGCCCAAACGCAACCGAAGGCAGCCGCGAAAGCGCGCCAACGGGTTACTTGGGTCAGCGGCTCTGCCGACATTCGTGCCCGTCGCCGTTGACGAGCGGGATAGGCACAGCAGGTTCCGTGCCAAACGCCGTTCAGCCTGTAACGGCTCTAAGGCCGAAGGCGGTTCGGAGGGCGCGAGGAGGCATACGGCCCGGCTGGGATGGCGGGGCGTGCGTTGCACAATCGTGAGGCTTGTCGTGCCGCCAAAAGCGGCGTCCGGCCCCGATCAGCCGCTCAGAGCGGCATCGAACAGGTCCGGGCGGTAGATCGCGCGGGCGGCGGATCGAAGCTCGTCGGAGGCGACAAGCTGTCCGGCGCGCTCCGCCTCACCGATGAACCAATCCGCATGGGCGGGGTCGGGCCGGTGCGCCCGCTCGCCGAACAGGCTGAAATGCGGGTCCCGCCGCCGGCGTCCGTCGGTATCGACCACCACGTCCCCCGTGAGCGCCCGTTCGAGAATCGGCGCCGGTACATTCAGGTAGCTATCGCGCGAAAGGAGGGAGGCGAGTTCGGCGCTGTTGCCGGGATCGGCGCACCAGCGCCCGGCGCGGTCGAGGGCCCGCACCAGGGAGGCGCAGCGCGGCGCCTCGGATTCCGGCAGGGCCAGAACCTTTTCCGGGCAATCGGGCAGGAGTTCACTGCCGAGGACCGCGATGCGGCCATACCCCTCCGCCACGGCTACGCTGTTCCAGGGGCTGCCGACGCAGAACCCGTCGATCAGTTCGCGCCGCAGCGCCTCGGCGATCTGCGGCGGCGGGATCACGACGAGGCGCGTCTGCGTGTCGAGGTCGAGGCCGCCGCGCTCGGCGAAGATCCGGAGCTGGTAGGTGTGGCTGGAGAACGGATGTACCGTTCCCAACGTCAGGGGCCGTCCCTCCCGCTCCCGCCGCAGGGCGATGCGCGCGAAAGCGGCGGCCACGGTGTCCACCTCGTCGTCCGCCGCCTCCATCGCCTCCCACAGGGGGCGGGACACCGTGATCGCGTTGCCGTTGAGGTTGAGTGCCATGGGCACGCAAAGCCGGGTCTGCGGCCCGCTCAGCCCGAGCGCGCTGGCGATGGCGAGGGGCGCCAGCATATGCGCGCCATCGAGATGGCCCACCGCCAGCTTGTCGCGCAGGGTCGCCCAGGAGGGCTCGCGCACGAGGTCGAGGGTGAGCCCCTCGGCCCGTGCGAAGCCGAGCTCCGCCGCCGCGATCAGGCTCGCGGCATCCACGAGGGGGACGTATCCGAGCGCGAGCCTCATCCGAACAGGTCCGCCGTGGTGACGATGGCGCGGGCGATGTCGGCGATCTTGCTCTTCTCGTTCATGGCCTTGCGCCGCATCAGCTTGTAGGCCTCCTCCTCGCTCAGGGAGCGGGCGGCCATGAGGATGCCCTTGGCGCGCTCCACGATCTTCCGGTCGGCGAGTTCGCCCCGCGCCTCCACCAGTTCCCGCTGCAGCCGGGCGAAGGCCTGGAACCGCAGGATGGCGATGTCGAGGATCGACCGGATGCGCTGGGGATGCAGCCCGTCCACCACATAGGCCGAGATCCCGGCATCCACCGCCGCCTGCATCATCGGCGCGTCCGAGCGGTCGACGAACATCGCCACCGGCCGCTCCACATGGCGGGACAGGCCCGACATCTGTTCGAGGATGTCCCGGCTGGGGCTTTCCAGGTGGATCACCACCACGTCCGGGTTCAGGGCGGCCACCTGCGCCGGCAGGTCGGCGGTGTCGGGGATGATGACCACATCCGCGATTCCGGCGGCGCGCAGGCCCTCTTCGAGGATCGCGGCGCGGGCCCGGCTCGGATCGATCACGGCGACGGTGAAGGAAGGTTCTGTCATCGGAGCCCAATGGGGGGCGGGACGGCCGGTTCGTGCCGACGGGAACGGGCAAGAGGCGTACCTAACACAGGGCGCGACCGCACGGATCTACCCGAAAATCGGCATCGCCGAAAAAGTCCGTGGCCAAATCGTCGGCTCAGGTACGTTTCGATACGTTCGGGAAAGGAAATGGCCCAGCTTCCGCCGCAAACGCGGGCGCTTATGGCGATGTCGAAGGTCGGGGTGAGGTGTTCGGATGGTGGAGTGCCGCATATCGCAGCCTGTCGAGAACGCCCTCGCCTCCGAGGCGGGGACCGGCATGGCACTTCCCCTCCTGCCGACGATCGTCGTCGCGGTGATCGTGTCCGCCGCCTCCTTCCTCTGCCAGACGCCCTCCGCGCCCATTCCCGAGACGCCCGCCAGCACGCGGATCGTCGAGATGGAGAGCCGGACGGCGCAGGCGAGGCCGATCGAGACCGCCGATCTGGGTACGGCCTTCGTCCCGGCCGCTTTCGCCTTCCGTGATCAGTTTCCGCTGCGCGATACGGTGACCACGACCGCCAGCATCGCGCCGCGTCGTGCGACATCCCGCACCGCCGCCGCGAAGCCGTCTCAACGCCGGCCCGATTCCGCGCGGTCCGAAATGGCGAAGACCGAAGCGACGAGACCGGACGCCAACCGGGTCCCGTCGGTCGTCGCCGCGAAGGCCGCCATCTCGCCCGAGCCGTTCCGGGTGGAGGCCGAGGCGGACGAGGAACTCATTCCCCATCTCGCCCTGCCCTTCGCGCCGGCCATCTCCGCGATCACCCGTGCCGGCAGCTTCGTCGGCACCCAGAGCGCGGCGGTGGGCGCCGAGGCCATGGCCCTCGGCAGTGTTGTGACCGGGCTCGTCGACCGCCTGCCGTTGCAGCCCTGATCGCACCGCGCTGCGGGGCACGCGCGGTTTCGGGCCGGTCCGGCCAGTCTTTCAGAGCTTTGCCGCTGGATTCTCCCCCTGTCGGGGACTAGGTGAGCCTTCGTCGACGAGACGGGCGCGACGACCGCATTGCCGCGGGGGCCCGGCGGCAAGGATGGGCATGGCGGGACGGATCGAGGATTACGCGCTGGTCGGCGATGGCCGCACCGCTGCGCTCATCGGGCGCGACGGCAGCATCGACTGGCTCTGCTGGCCCCGTTTCGATTCCGCCGCCTGTTTCGCCTCCCTCCTCGGCACCGAGGAACACGGGTTCTGGAAACTGTCCCCGGTGGATGGCGAGGCCACGGTCACGCGCCGCTACCGCGAAGGCAGCCTCGTCCTCGAGACGCGCTATGTGACCTCCGCGGGCGAGGCCAGGGTGATCGACTACATGCCGGCCAATGACGGGTCGCACATGGTGCGCATCGTCGAAGGCCTCTCCGGCTCGGTCGACATGCGCATGGTCCTGGCGGTGCGCTTCGATTATGGGCTCGCGGTGCCGTGGGTCTCCCATAACGAGCTCGGCGACCTGCGGGCGATTTCCGGCCCCCATAAGGTGGTCCTCCGCACCCGCGCGCCCCTCGACGGCGTCGGCCAGACCACGGTCTCGGACTTCACCGTGGCGAAGGGCGAGAGCCAGTCGTTCTGCCTCAGCTACGGCCTTTCGCACGAGGACGATCCGCCGCCGATCGAGCCGCGCAAGGTGCTGTTCCAGACCGACCGCTACTGGCGCGACTGGTCGAGCCGCTGCGCGTCCGGCACGCCCTGGGACGCGATCCTCAAGCGCTCGCTGCTCACGCTCAAGGCTCTGATCTACACGCCGACGGGCGGGATCGTGGCCGCGCCCACCACCTCCCTGCCCGAGGAGCTCGGCGGCGTACGCAACTGGGATTACCGGTTCTGCTGGCTGCGGGATTCGACCTTCACCCTCATCGCGCTGATGGATGGCGGCTTTCTCGACGAGGCGAGGGCCTGGCGCGACTGGCTGATCCGCGCCGTCGCCGGCAATCCGGAACAGGCCCACATCCTCTACGGCATCGCCGGGGAGCGTCTCCTGCCCGAAATCGAGCTCGACTGGCTTCCCGGCTACGAGGGGTCGAAGCCGGTGCGGATCGGCAATGCCGCGGTCAACCAGTTCCAGCTCGACGTCTACGGCGAGATCTTCGACGCGCTCTACCAGGCCCGCCAGCGTGGCCTGCTCGGCGATGCCGATGGCTGGCGCGTGGGCCTCGCCCTGCTGGAGCATCTGGAGAAGGTTTGGAGCGAGCCCGACGAAGGCATCTGGGAGGTGCGCGGCGGGCGCCGGCACTTCGTCCATTCGAAGGTCATGGCCTGGGTCGCCTTCGACCGGGCCATCCGCTCCTTCGAGATGGGCGACGGGCCGCCCGCCCCCGTGGATCGCTGGCGCGCGATCCGCGACCATATCCACGAGGAGGTCTGCGAGAAGGGGTTCGACAAGGAGCTGAACAGCTTCGTCCAGTATTACGGGGCCAAGACCCTCGATGCGAGCCTGCTCCTCATCGCCCATATGGGCTTCCTGCCCCAGGACGACCCCCGCGTCGTCGGCACGGTGGAGGCCATCGGCAAACACCTGATGCGCGACGGGTTCGTGCTGCGCTACGACACCGAGGATGACAATACCGATGGTCTGCCCGGCGGCGAGGGGGCTTTCCTGCCCTGCAGCTTCTGGTACGCCGACAATCTGATCGGTCTCGACCGCTGCCACGAGGCGCGGGAGTTGATCGAACGCCTCATCGGCGTTTGCAACGATGTCGGGCTCGTGGCCGAGGAATACGACGTGGGAGCCAAGCGCCTTGTCGGCAATTTCCCCCAGGCGTTCAGTCACGTCACGTTGGTGAACACGATTTTGAACTATAGCCGTGCCAGCGGGCCGGCGCGGGAGCGCAGCGAGAAATCTGCCCTCGCCCGGGCCACATCGCCGAACCGGGCGAGTTCTCCCAGCCAGCCGAACTCTCCCAGCCAGGCGAGCTCTCCCAGCCAGGGTGGCGCAAATCTAGAAGGCGCCGCAGCCCAGCACAGCTGATCGCCGCAGCCCCGTAAAGAGTAGGAAGACGAGACCATGAGCGGAGCCGAGACCAAGCCGAAGGGTGAACTGAGCGAGATCGACAAGCTCTCCATCGACACCCTGCGTACCCTGGCGATCGACGCGGTGCAGAAGGCGAATTCCGGCCATGCCGGCGCGCCGATGGCCCTGGCGCCCGTCGCCTACACCCTGTGGAACCGCTACCTGCGCTACGACCCGGCGCATCCGCACTGGCCCAACCGCGACCGGTTCGTGCTCTCGGCGGGCCACGCCTCGATGCTGCTCTACGGGTTGCTGCACCTCGCCGGTGTCGCTCAGAGCGATGGCGGCAACGAGCCGGCCATCACCATTGAGGACATCAAGAACTTCCGCCAGCTCGACAGCAAGACGCCGGGGCACCCGGAATACCATTTCACCACAGGCGTCGAGACCACGACCGGGCCGCTCGGCCAGGGTGTGGCGAATTCCGTCGGCATGGCGATGGGCGGCCGTTTCCTCGGTGAGACCCTGAACCGCCCCGACCTGCCCCTGTTCGACTTCAACGTCTACGCGATCTGCTCGGATGGCGACCTGATGGAGGGCGTGGCCGCCGAGGCCGCCTCCATCGCCGGGCATCTGCGCCTGTCGAACCTGTGCTGGATCTACGACAACAACACGATCACCATCGAGGGACACACCGAACTCGCCTTCTCCGAAGAGGTGGCGACGCGCTTCCTCAGCTATGGCTGGCAGGTCCTGCGGGTGGCCGACGCCAACGACGTCCATGCCATTTCCGCCGCCCTGGAGACCTTCCTCCAATCCAGTGACCGGCCGACGCTCATCGTCGTCAACTCGATCATCGGCTTCGGCGCGCCCAAGAAGCAGAACACCTCGAAGGCCCATTCCGACGCCCTCGGCGAGGAGGAGGTGAAGGGCGCCAAGCGGGCCTATGGCTGGCCCGAGGATTCCCAGTTCCTGGTGCCGGACGGCGTCATCGAGAACTTCCGTAGCGGCATCGGCCAGCGCGGCGCCGAGCTGTTCGCCACCTGGGAAGGCTTCATGGCCGAGGCCAAGGCCTCAGATCCGGCCCTGGCCGAAGAGATCGACGCCCTCCTCACGGGCCGCCTGCCAGAGGGCTGGGACAAGGACATCCCGGTCTTCCCGGCCGACGCCAAGGGCATGGCCACCCGCGAATCCTCCGGCAAGGTGCTCAACGCCATCGCCAAGAACGTGCCCCACCTGCTCGGCGGCTCGGCGGATCTGGCCCCCTCCAACAAGACCAAGCTCGAATTCGAGGGGGCCGGTACGCTCTCGCCCTTCGAGCCGGGTGGACGCAACATCCATTTCGGCGTGCGCGAACACGCCATGGGGTCGATCGTCAACGGCCTCGGCCTCGTCGGCCTCCGGGCCTACGGCGCGACCTTCCTGGTCTTCGCCGATTACATGCGCCCGCCGATCCGCCTCGCTTCGCTGATGGAGCTACCGGTCTTCCACGTCTTCACGCACGATTCGATCGGCGTCGGCGAGGACGGCCCCACCCACCAGCCGGTGGAGCAGCTCCTGACGCTCCGCGCCATCCCCGGCCTCGTGACCCTGCGTCCGGCGGATGCCAACGAGGTGGCGGAAGCCTACCGGGTCATCATGGGGTTGAAGGATCAGCCGGCGGTGCTGGCCTTGAGCCGCCAGCCGCTGCCGACCTTCGACCGGACCAAGTACGGCAGCGCCGCCGGTGTCGCGAAGGGCGGCTACGTGCTGGCCGATTGCGACGGTACGCCGGAGGTCATCCTCATAGGCACGGGCAGCGAGGTGCAGCTCTGCGTCTCGGCCTACGAGGCGCTGACGGCGGAGGGCATCAAGGCCCGCGTGGTCTCGATGCCGTCCTGGGACCTGTTCGAGCGTCAGGACGAAGCCTACCGCAACACGGTACTGACGCCGGAGGTGCTGGCCCGCGTCGCCGTCGAGCAGGGCTCGGTGATCGGCTGGGACCGCTATGCGGGCTCCGCCGGCGCGATCATCGGCATGCATACGTTCGGGTCCTCGGCCCCGATCAAGGATCTGCAGACCAAGTTCGGCTTCACGCCGGAGAAGGTGCTGCAGGCCGCCCGCGACCAGATCGCGCGGCACAAGAAGTAGGTCTCGCGGGTTCCCTGAAGGACGGAACGCACGTCCCCCTCCCCCTTGTGGGGAGGGGTCAGGGGTGGGGGTGGTTGGGTGACCCGCAGGCCGCGGAGGCCAGCGGAGCCATCCCCACCTCCGGCTCCTCCCCACAAGGGGGAGGAGAGGCGCGCATCCTGACAACGAGTGCTGAACGACGCTGCCTTTCGCGCGCTACTCACGACGACTGACGACGAGGAGTTTTTGCATGAACCCGCTGAAGGCTCTCTTCCCTGAACAGGGCCAGGCCGTGTGGCTGGATTTCGTGGCCCGCGGTTTCATCGCCGATGGACGCCTCAAGAAGCTGGTGGACGAGGACGGCCTGCGCGGCGTGACCTCGAACCCCTCGATCTTCGAGAAGGCGATCGGCGATTCCGCGGAATATGACGGCGCGCTGAAGGAGGTCATGGATGCGGGCGATGCCCGCGTCATCGATCTTTACGAAGGCTGTGCCATCGCCGACATCCAGGCGGCGGCCGATGTGCTGCGCCCGGTCTACGAGGAGAGCGACGGCGCCGACGGCTATGTCAGCCTCGAAGTCTCGCCTTATCTCGCCCTCGACACCGAGGAGACCCTCGACGAGGCCCGCCGTCTGCACAAGACCGTGGCCCGCGACAACCTGATGGTAAAGGTGCCCGCCACCCCGGCCGGCATCCCGGCGATCCGGGCCCTCACCGCCGACGGGATCAGCATCAACGTCACGCTGCTGTTCGGCCAGGATTCCTACGAAGAGGTGGCGCGCGCCTTCATCGCCGGCCTGGAAGAGTTCGGCGCCAAGGGCGGCGACGTCTCCAAGGTCGCCAGCGTGGCGAGCTTCTTCATCAGCCGTATCGACGTCACCATCGACAAGGCCCTCGACGCCAAGATCGCCGAAGCCAACGATCCCGACGAGAAGGCGGAACTGGAAGCCCTTAAGGGCAAGGTGGCCATCGCCAACGCCAAGCTCGCCTACCAGCGCTACAAGCGCATCTTCGCCGAGCCGAAATGGCAGGCGCTCGCGCAGAAGGGCGCCAAGGCGCAGCGCCTGCTCTGGGCCTCCACCGGCGTCAAGAACAAGGCCTATTCCGATGTGCTCTATGTCGAGGAGCTGATCGGGCCCGATACCGTCAACACCATGCCGCCGGCCACGATGGATGCGTTCCGCGACCACGGCACGGTCAAGCCCGCCATCGAGGAGAATGTCGGTGACGCCGAGGCCGTGATGGCCCGTCTGGCCAAGGCCGGCATCGATATCGGGGCGGTGGCCAAGCAGCTCGTGGAGGAAGGCGTCCAGCTCTTCATCGACGCCGCCGACAAGCTCCTGGGCGCGGTGGCGGGCAAGCGCGCCGATTTCCTCGGCGCCAAGCTCGACGGCCAGACCCTGATCCTCGGCGATGCCATCGGCGCCGAGGCGAAGAAGGCGGTGGAATCCTGGCGCGCCTCGGGCTCGATCCGCCGGCTCTGGGCGCATGACAAGACGGTCTGGTCGAATGCCGACGAGGACCAGTGGCTCGGCTGGCTTCGCATCGTCGAGGACGAACTCGCCCGAGTCTCCGAATACCAGGCCTTCGCCGAGGATGTCCGCCAGACCGGCTTCTCCGACGTCGTCGTCCTCGGCATGGGCGGGTCGAGCCTCGGCCCGGAAGTGCTGGCCGAGACCTATGGCAGCCGTGACGGTTTCCCGACGCTGCGCATCCTCGATTCCACCGATCCCGATCAGGTCCGCGCCGTGGAAAGCGCGGTGAATCTCGAGACGACTTTGTTCATCGTCGCCTCGAAATCCGGCTCAACCCTCGAGCCCAACGTGTTCCGCGATTACTTCCTCGGCCGGATGAAGGCTCTGGTCGGTGAGCGGGCCGGAGCGCATTTCGTGGCCGTCACCGATCCCGGCTCGGCCATGGAGGCGGCGGCCAAGGCCGACAATTTCCGCCGGATCTTCTACGGTGTGAAGCAGATCGGCGGGCGCTATTCGGTGCTCTCCGCCTTCGGACTGGTGCCTGCTGCGGCGTCCGGCATCGACGTGAAGGACTTCCTCGACACGGCGCGGACCATGGTCCGCTCCTGCGGCCCGGCCGTGCCGCCGGCCCAGAACCCCGGTGTCCTACTGGGCACCGCCATGGCGGCGGCTGCCCTGCACGATGGCCGCGACAAGGTCACGTTCATCGCCTCCCCCGGCATCGATACGTTCGGGGCTTGGGCCGAGCAGCTCATCGCCGAATCCACCGGCAAGGACGGCAAGGGTCTCATCCCCGTCGACGGCGAGCCGGTCGGCGTGCCGGCGGTCTATGGCCGCGACCGCTTCTTCGTCTATCTGCGTCTCGACAACCGGGCGGATGCCCAGCAGGACGAGGCGGTGCGTAGCCTGGAGCGCGAGGGCCACCCCGTCGCCCACATCACCATGGCCAACGAAGAGCAGCTGCCGCAGGAATTCTTCCGCTTCGAGATGGCGACCGCCGTCGCCGGCGCGCTGCTCGGCATCAACCCGTTCGACCAGCCGGACGTGGAAGCCAGCAAGATCGAGACGAAGAAGCTGTTCGACGCCGCCGAGAAAAGCGGTTCGCTGCCCTCCGAGACGCCGCTCTTCGAAGACGAGACCATCGCCCTCTACGCGGACCCGGCCAATGCCGGAGCGCTGCCGCAGACTGGAGAGGGGTTCGAGGCGGCACTGAAGGCCTATCTCGCGCGGATCAAGGACGGCGACTACGCCGCGCTGCTGGCTTACGTCGCCCGTAACGAGGCGCACCACGCCATCCTGCAGGAGGCGCGCATCGCTCTGCGCGACAAGCGCAAGGTCGCGACCTGCCTCGAATTCGGGCCGCGCTTCCTCCATTCCACGGGACAGGCCTACAAGGGCGGGCCGGATACCGGCGTGTTCCTGCAGATCACCGCCGACCCGTCGGAGGATCTCGCGATCCCCGGCCGGGCGCTGGGCTTCGGCACCGTGGTGGCGGCCCAGGCGCGGGGCGATTTCGCGGTCCTGGCCGAGCGCGGCCGCCGGGCCCTGCGCGTCCACATCAAGGGCGGCGATGTGGACGCCGGGTTGAAGCGCATCGCGGCGGCGATCAAGGCGGCTGTGGCGTGATCTGAGGCCCTCTCCTCCCCCTTGTGGGGAGGAGCCGGAGGTGGGGGTGGTTGGGTGACCCTCTTTCTCCTGAGGCAAGCGGCACGACCCCCACCCCTGACCCCTCCCCACAAGGGCGAGGGGAAAGCAACGGAGATCCCCAATGCAACTCGGCATGATCGGCCTCGGCCGGATGGGCGGCAACATCGTCCGCCGCCTCCTGCGGGACGGGCACACGGCCGTGGTCTTCGATCAGAACCCGGAGGCCGTGGCGGCCCTGGTCGCCGAGGGCGCCACCGGGGCGGCGAGCCTGGAGGAGTTCGTCTCCAAACTCGACGTGCCGCGCGCGGCCTGGGTGATGCTACCGGCGGGTGCGATCACCGAGGCCACGGTGGCGCAGCTCGGCGACCTGATGCAGCCGGACGACGTCATCATCGATGGCGGCAATTCCTTCTACAAGGACGACATCCGGCGGGCAGCCACCCTGAAGCCGAAGGGCATCCACTACGTCGATGTCGGCACGTCGGGCGGCGTCTGGGGCCTGGAACGCGGCTATTGCATGATGATCGGGGGGAGCAACGACGCCCTCGACAGGCTCGACCCGATCTTCAAGACCCTGGCACCGGGCGTCGGCACCATCCCGAAGACGCCGGGTCGCGAGGGCCGCGACGCCCGCGCCGAGGAAGGCTACATCCATGCCGGGCCGAGCGGCGCCGGGCATTTCGTCAAGATGGTCCATAACGGCATCGAGTACGGGCTGATGCAGGCCTATGCCGAGGGATTCGACATCCTGAAACACGCCAATTCGAAGGATCTGGCCGAGGACCAGCGCTTCGACCTCAATATCGGCGACATCGCCGAAGTGTGGCGGCGCGGCAGCGTGGTCTCGTCCTGGCTCCTCGACCTCACGGCGGGGGCGCTGGCGGGCAACGAGGCCCTGGACGGCTTCTCCGGCTTCGTCGCCGATTCCGGCGAGGGGCGCTGGACCCTGAACGCGGCCATCGAGGAATCGGTGCCGGCCAATGTGCTCTCCGCCGCCCTCTATGCCCGCTTCCGCTCCCGCGAGGACGCCTCCTACGCGGACAAGCTGCTGTCGGCCATGCGCAAGGGCTTCGGCGGCCACGTCGAACCGAAATAGCCTGTCGTGCAGGCGATATAGCCTGCCGGACGGGCGATCGAGGACCAGACCAGGAGGACGCGTCGCCGCATGATCCCGCTACCGAACAACGCGGAAATCTTTCCTGATGGCGAGAGCGTCGCCCGCGCGGCGGCGGACCGCCTCGTGACCCTCTGCACCGAGAGCAAGCAGGAGCGCATCGCCATCTGCCTCTCCGGCGGGGCCACGCCGAAGCGGCTCTACACCCTGCTGGGCGGACCCGACTATGTCGGTGCCCTCCCCTGGGACCGGCTGCACTGGTTCTTCGGCGACGACCGGTTCGTGCCCTGGACCGATGAGGCCAGCAACATGCACATGGCCCGCGCGGTGTTCGGGGACGCCCCGATCCCCGAGGGCCATCTCCACGGTATTCCCACCGACGGGACGCTGGACTCGGCGGCTTCCGCCTATGCCGAGACCCTGAAGGGCTTCTACGGCGCCGACGAACTCGACCCGGCGCGCCCGCTCTTCGATCTCGTTCTCCTTGGGATCGGCGAGGACGGGCACACCGCGTCGCTCTTCCCGGGCAAGCCCGCGCTCGCTGAGCGTCAGGCCTGGGTGGCGCCGGTCCCGGAGGCCGGGCTCGCGCCGTTCGTGCCACGCATCACCCTCACCTTCCCGGTCCTCGCCTCCTCACGCCAGCTTCTCGTCCTGGTGACGGGGGCCGGCAAGCGCGATCCCCTCGCCCGGATCGCCAAGGGAGAGGATCTGCCCGCGCGCCACATCTCGAGCATCGGCAACTTGACATGGCTGCTCGACCGCGCGGCCGCTGATTTCGGCTGAGACCGGCGACCGGCTGAGACCGGCGACCGGCGGTCCGTCACTGTCCTGGCCCCTTGGCATGGTCGCATGCGGACCCTACGTTACATGTAACGACTCGGGAAAGGACTCGTCATGTCGGCAACTGTCGGTCAGCGTGTCAGCAAGCGTCGTGATGCGCTCCGGGCGGCTGGCCTCCGGCCCATTCAAATCTGGGTGCCCGACACCCGAAGGGCGGGCTTTGCCGAAGAATGCGCGCGACAGGCTCGGGTCGTCGCGGCGACAGATGCGGCCGATCGGGAACTGGATGCCTTCATGGAGGCCGCGCTCGTCGATATGCTCCCTGAGCGCGAGGCATGAAGCGGGGCGATCTCGTCACCATCGCCATGCCCGGCGATTTCGGCAAACCTCGTCCAGCCCTCATCATCCAATCGGACGCGTTCGCTGAGACCGGCACGGTCACGGTCCTGCTGATATCCGGCACGCTGGCCGAGGCTCCCCTGATCCGCACGACCGTCGAGCCGACTGAGGCCAATGGCTTGAAGAAGCGCTCACAGGTCATGGTGGACAAGGCCATGTCGGTGAAGCGTGAGAAGATAGGCGCACGGATCGGCTATCTCGATGCCGAGACGATGCTGGCGGTGACGCGGGCGCTGGCTGTGTTTTTCGCCATTGCCTGAGCGCGGATCGCTGCCGAGGCGATCGCACGAGGCCGGTAAGTGACCTTCCAGGATCGACGGCTACGACTTCAGCACCGGCTCCGAAATATCGCCGCTGCCGCGTCGGGCGAGGTAGGCGGGCTGGAAAAGGCACATCCGTACCGCGTCGCGATACTTGCCGTTGACGAAGAACTCGTCCTTCAGGATGCCTTCGGGCACGAAGCCGCAACGCTCGTAGATGCGGACGGCGCGGGCATTGTCCTTGTCCACGTGCAGGTAAAGCTTGTGGATGTTGAGGACGCTGAAGGCGTAATCCATGGCGATGCGGGTCGCGCGCGGGGCGTAGCCCTGGCCCTGGAAGGCCGGATGGATCGCGATCTGGAATTCGCAGCGCCGGTGCAGGTGGTTGATTTCCACCAACTCCACGAGGCCGGCCGGCGCGCCCTCCGAATTGGCGATGATGAAGCGCCGCTCGGTCTGGTTATGGATGTTGCGTTCGTAGAGCTGCGCCAGTTCGGCGAAGGACTCGTAGGCCTCCTCGAACCAGTAGCGCATGATGCTGTCGTTGTTGTTGAGCTGATGCACGAACATCAGGTCTTCGCGCTCCAGCGGGCGGAGCTTCACCGGGCCGTCGGCCGCGATGGTACGGGGAGCGAACTTGCTCATGGAGTTACGACGCATTCCGAGATGAGACGGCGCATGAACGCCTCGCCGGCCTCGAGGGCGGCAAGGGTGATGTACTCGTCCGGCTGGTGGGCCTGGTCGATGGAGCCGGGGCCGCAGACGACGGTGGGTATGCCCGCCTTCTGGAAGCGTCCCGCCTCGGTGGCGTAGGAGACGGAGATGGTGTGGTTGCGACCCGCCACCCGCAAGGCCAGCCGCTCGGCCTCCGAGCCCGGCTCGGGGGCGAGGCCCGGCACCGCCACCTCCTCGATGGTCTCGATCCGCCCGTAATCGCCGTAGCGGTTGAGCCGGTCCTTCAGCACCGTCTCGACCTTGGCCGCGAACAGGGCCGGGATCTCGGCCATGTCGAGATCGGGCAGGCCGCGGAACTCCCAGTGGAAGGTGCAGACCTTGGGCAGGATGTTGCGCGCCGTGCCACCGGAGATCGTGCCCACATGCACGGTGGTGGAAGGCGGGTCGAAGCGGCCCGATACGTCGCCCCGCTCGATCATCGCATCGGCGATGCGGTTCAATTCGGAGACGAGCTCGGCCGCCGCCATCACCGCATTGGCGCCGAGCATGGGCTTGGCGGAATGCGCCTCGTGGCCGTGGACGGTGGTGAAATAGGTGACGATGCTCTTATGGGCGTCGGCTACGTCGAGATCGGTGGGCTCGCCCACGATCACCGCCCCCGGCCGGGGGAGATCCTTGCCGAACCGGGCGATGGTGTCGGCGACGCCGAGACACGTGGTCTCCTCGTCGTAGGAAAGCAGGATGTGGATCGGCCGCTTGAGGTCGGCGGCGAGCATGTCCGGGACGGCTGCCAGCGCCAGGGCGCAGAAGCCCTTCATGTCCACGGAGCCGCGCCCGTAGGCCCGCCCATCGGCGACCCGCAGGGTGAAAGGATCGGTGGTCCAGGCCTGTCCCGTCACCGGCACCACGTCGGTATGGCCGGACAGGACGATGCCGCCATCCACCTGTGGGCCGATCGTCGCGAAGATCGCCGCCTTGTCACCCGCTTCATTGGGGATGCGCACATGGCTCACGCCCCAGCCGTCGAGATAGGCGCAGACGCTGTCGATGAGCGCGAGATTGGAGCGCGAACTCTCCGTGTCGAAGGCGACGAGGCGCGCCAGCAGGTCGAGCGTGCTCAACCGTTCTCCGCCACCCGACATCGGCCTAAGCAGGTTTCGCAAAAGTTGGCCCCCGGTTTTGTGGCAAAAACCTGCGTCAGGGCAAAAACCGAAGCAGGGTGAAGCGTTGGCCTGCCAACGTGAACCTGCTTAGTGGACGCTGCGGCGGACGTGCGGCGAATCGAGGGAGAAGGCGGGGATCTCGGCCTCGAAGCTCTCACCAGCGGTGGTGGACATGGTGTAGCTGCCGGCCATCAGGCCGTCGGGCGTGGTGAGCGGGCAACCGCTGGTATAGCTGAACGACTCGCCGGGGCCGAGAACGGGCTGCTTGCCGACGACGCCGGCGCCGCGCACCTCCTGGGTCTCGCCGCGCCCATCGACGATACGCCAGTGGCGCGAACGCAGCTGGACCTGCTCGGAGCCGTTATTCACGATCTCGACGGTGTAGGCGAAGAAATACCGGCTTTCGTCGGGGGAGGATTCCTCCTCGACGAAGCGGGGCTGGACGGTCACGCTGATGCCGCGCGTCTGGGCCTTGTACATCGCCTTCAAAGCCTCCCGTACCGTCGCCCACCCGAAGCGACATAGCCTTTTCGCCGTGGTACGTCCCGGGCGAAATTGCGTCAATCGTGCTGAATGCGGGATAGCCCGCTCCAATCGGAAGGTCGTGTCCCGTGGTCGAGGAGACCCTCTCGCACCGGCCGGCGCCGTCTCCAGGCCGTGCGGTTCTCGCCAGCCTCGCGATCGCGGGTCTCGCCGGTGCCTTCGCCTTCACCATGCCGGAGCGGAACGGCTGGCCAGCCCTGGCCCTGTGCGGCGCGCTCCTGCTCGACGGTCTCGCCCTGCTGGCAGGCGCACTCCTGGCCCGACGCGGCCCCGCGCCCCGAATCGCCGGCTTGCCGTCCGTGGTTCTCGCCTTCGGCCCGGCGGCAGGCCTCGGGGCCGTGCTCTTCGCCGTCGCGCTCCTACTGTGGCCCGCAGGCTTTCCCCCGTTGGCCAGCGCGCTGGCGGGCCTGATCGCCATGGGGGCCATCGCCCGTCTGGTGGTCGCCTGGATCGTGTTGCGGATCGGCAGGGACGAGGAGGGTTAAGGGACCCTTAGAGGATACGCGAGAGACTGTGCGAAACCATGCGGCAGTCGCGATCCCCAGCCGGGGGCGGTGGCCCAGTTCGGAGCGGGCGACGCGAGACCATGCCGGATACCAAGCAGGACACGGCACGACCGGGCCCCTCTCCTTCTGCAAGCCCGCCTTCTATAAGCTCGCGTTCCGGCGGCATCCTGGCCGCGCAGGGCATCCAGGCTTTGCATGCGGCCGGTGCCATTCTCCCCGAAACCCCTTTCGCGGTGGATCAGGTCCAGCCGGCCAGCCTCGACCTGCGCCTGGGGTCTCGCGCTTTCCGGGTCCGCACGAGTTTCCTGCCCGGTAGCCGGCCGGTCTCGGCCTGTATCGAGGCCTTCGCTCTTCACGAGATCGACTTGACGCGGGATGCGGTGCTGGAGACCGGCTGCGTCTACATCGCCGAATTGCAGGAGACCCTGGCCCTTCCGGCGGACGTGGCGGCCAGCGCCAATCCGAAAAGCTCCACCGGCCGCATCGACGTATTCACCCGCGTCATCACCGACCGGGGCCAGGCTTTCGATCAGGTCGAGGCGGGCTACCAGGGCCGGCTCTATGCCGAAATCTCGCCCCGCACCTTCCCGGTCCGCGTCCGCACCGGCTCACGCCTGTCGCAAATCCGCTTCCGTCGCGGTGAGCCGCGCCTGTCCGATGCCGAACTCGCTGCGCTGCATACGGCGACCCCTCTGGTCGCTTCGGCCAACCCGTCCTTCCAGGGCGGCATCGCCGTCTCGGTGGACCTCGCCGGGTTCGGAGGGCTGATCGGCTACCGCGCCAAGCGCCATACCGGCCTCGTCGATGTGGACGCACCGGGCCGGCACGCCATCGCGGAATTCTGGGAGCCTCTTCCCGCCGACGGCTCGGGCGCGCTGATCCTCGATCCCGGTCAGTTCTACATCCTGGCCTCGAAGGAGGCCGTGCAGGTGCCGCCGGACTTCGCCGCCGAGATGGTGCCGTTCGATCCGCTGGTGGGTGAATTCCGGGTCCATTACGCCGGCTTCTTCGACCCCGGCTTCGGCTTTGCCGCCGCGGGCGGCGCCGGGGCGCGGGCCGTGCTCGAAGTGCGCTCGCGCGATGTGCCCTTCCTGCTGGAAGACGGCCAGATCGTCGGCCGCCTCGTCTACGAGCGCATGGCCGAGCGGCCCGCCACTCTCTACGGCACGGATGCCGGGTCGAACTATCAGGCCCAGGGGCTGAAACTGTCGAAGCACTTCGTCTGAGACGGCCACCGGCCCGAAAGCCGGTCACGAGGAAAGGGGAGGCGTCACGATGTGACCCCTCCCCATCGCCGTCATACTATCGTCGGAGGCGCGTGCGGATCAGTTGCGTCCGCCCGGCATGCCCCCCTCGCTTCTGCCCCCCTCGCCTCTGCCGCGCTCCGCGCCACCGCTCCGGCCGTTCATGCCGGCCGGCTTCATGGCACCGTTGTCGCCGCGCTCGGCCGCGTTGCGGATGCCGCCCTCCTGGCCGCTCGCCTGGCCACCTTCGCGGCCGGCATTGCGCATGCCGCCGCGCTCGGTCTCGTTCCGCTGCATGCCGACCGTACGATCGGCCTCGCCGCCACGATTGCCGTCGCGACGCATGCCGCCTTCGCTACGCACCGTCGCGCGGCCGGACACCCGCTCCTCGCCGCCGCGATAGCGCTCGGTGGTGCGGCCGCTCACCGAAACGCTGTCACGACCGCTCCGCGCGGTGGTGATGGTGAGACGCCGATATTCGGGTGAGCCGTAGACAACGCGCTGGCCGCGGATGACCACGTAGCGCCCGCCGGATCGACGCGAACCCGTCTGGTGAATCGTGACGAGGCGCCGATATTCCGGCGAGCCGTAGACGACGCGCTGACCCCGGATCGTCACGAAGCGCCGGCGGCCGTTCTGGACATAACGATCCCCGCCCCGGCGCTCGACGACCACGAGCCGGCGGTATTGCGGCGATCCGTAGACGACCCTCTGCCCGCGAATCGTCACGTACCGGCCGGAACGCTGGCCCCCGTCGAAGCGGCCGCTGACGCGGGTCGTGTTCCGCTCGATGCTGCGGCTCTCTCTCACCTCGTTCCGGTCGCGGCTCATGCGTCCCTCGGACTCGGTCCGCATCGACCGGCCCTCGTCGCGCATGCCCTGACGGTCTCCGCCGTCCCGCCCGCCCTGGCGGGTCATGTCCTGGTTCCGTGATTCGCGCCCGGCCGAATCGCGGCTGGAGGATTCCTGTCGCGCCGAGCTCGCGTCGCGGCTTTCCGTTGCGCGCTGCGCCCCGCCCCGTTCGGCATTCGCGGCCCCGCCGCGACCGCCCTGCCCGCTCTCGACGCTTTCGCGCGCGCCGGCGCCTGCCGATCCCGCGCCTGTACCGGTCGATCCCCCGACTGCCGCGCCTTGCGCGAAGACAGATGTCGAGAACAGTAATGCTGCAAGACCCAGTCCGAATTTCGTCATGGACGTTTCTCCCATAGCTTTCGAGCCATCGAAACGTCGAACGTGGCAAAACCGTTCACTCGGTTTAGCGAGTGATCGAGCGCCTTACGTGGTTTGCCCCCTCTGCAACCGATGATTTCACGAGCGCATGATTGAGATCGGCCGGCGAATATTGATGATCCCCGGAATGCGCCCAAGCTTTGCTGTGGCGAAGGTTCGTGTTTGGCTGCCGGGCTGCGCACAGTCCCGGCTTGCCGTCCATGGATGAGCCGGGGAGCCACCCCCGTCGGCGGGTGCCTCAGGCGGGATCGTCGATCCCGGCCTCGACCTCGGCCGGGTCGATGTCGTAGCGCCGCGAGCAGAACTCGCAGGTGATGCCGATGCGGCCATCTTCCGCGACCATGTCGCGGCGTTCCTGCGTGGCGAAGGAGCGGATCATGCCGAGGACGCGCTCCGGTGAGCACCGGCAGCGCTCGTGGATGCCCTGCGCCTCGAACACCCGCACGCCGCGCTCGTGGAAGAGCCGGTAAAGCAGCCGCTCGGAGGAAACCTCCGGATCGACCAGCTCGTGGTCCTCCACCGTGTTGACGAGGCTGCGCGCCTCCACCCAGGCATCGTCCTCCCGGACCTCGCCCTCGCCGAGATGGGCATGGCCCTCGGGAATGTCGCCCGGTGGGAGGTCGGCCAACCGCGCACGGTCGATGGATTGGGGCAGGAACTGAACCAGTAGGCCGCCGGCCCGATAGCTGTTGGTGCCGTTGGCGAATTGCTCGGCCACGGCGAGGCGAACCTGGGTCGGGATCTGCTCGGATTGCCGGAAATACTGGTGCGCCGCCTCTTCGAGGCTCTGCCCTTCGAGCGCGACCACGCCCTGGTAACGGCTGAAATCGTTGCCCTGGTCGATGGTCATCGCGAGATGGCCCTGCCCGATCAGGTCCGCGCTCTTGAGCGGAGTGGTCCCCAGCGCCTTCACCCGCTCCGCGTCGAACCGCGCCGTGGCGCGCAGACGGTCGGGCGCCTCGAAATCGACCACGATCATTTCGACCGGGCCGTCGCTCTTGGTCTGGAACTGGAACCGGCCCTCGAATTTCAGGGACGAGCCCAGTAGAACGGTGAGCGCCGCTGCCTCACCCAGCAGCCGCGCCACCGGGTCGGGATAGCCATGGCGGCGCAGGATTGTGTCGACGCTGGGCCCGAGCCGCACGACGCGGCCGCGCACATCCAGTGCCTCCACCGAGAACGGCAGGGCGACGTCGTCTGCGCCCTCGATGACGGTCGGGGAAATCTCGTGTCCGGAGGTCATGGCCTCTCCATGTCTCTTGTCCATCCGGTTCGCGGACCGAACGGAATGGCTCGATTCTCGATCTCATCCTGAGGCGCCGTAGCAAAGCGAAGGCCTCGAAAGAGGCCTCCAGTTCGGGCGACGAACACTGGAAACCTCCTTCGAGGCCGCTTCGCGGCACCTCAGGATGAGGTCGCGCTGGGGATGAGCAACGCTGTGCGGATCGCGACTGTCTGCATCGTGGAGTATGGCACGCAACCGCCGACCGTGCGTCCAAGACCGAATATAGGGATGAGCCCGCCGTTTCACACGGCCTTCAGCCCCGCGCGAACACCACATCCGTCACCGGCGCGGTCGGGAATTCTCGACCGGGACCGTCGTCAGCCGATATGGGCAAGCCGCCCGCTCAGTGTCTCACGCCCCCAGGCACCACGCCAGGATGCCCTTCTGCGCATGCAGGCGGTTCTCGGCTTCGTCGAACACCACCGAGCGGGGACCGTCCATGATCTCGGCCGTCACTTCCTCGCCGCGATGGGCGGGGAGGCAATGCATGAAGATCGCGTCGTCCTTGGCTGCCGCCATCAGCTTGGCATTCACCTGATAGGGCGAGAGCAGGTTGTGGCGGTAATGCTCGTCGTCGTCGCCCATCGAGACCCAGCAATCGGTGACAACGGCATCGGCGCCGTCCACCGCCTCGAAGGCGTCGGTAGTGACGTTGATGCGCGCGCCCTCCTGCTTCGCCCAGGCGAGCAGGGCGGGAGGCGTCGAGAGTTCGAGGGGAGCGGCGATGTTGAGGGTGAAGTCGAACCGCGCCGCCGCGTGGACCCAGGAGGCCAGCACGTTGTTGGCGTCGCCCGACCAGGCGATGGTGCGCCCCTGGATCGGCCCGCGATGCTCCTCGAAGGTGAGCACGTCGGCCATGATCTGGCAGGGATGCGAGACCTTGGTGAGGGCGTTGATCACCGGGACCTCGGCATATTCGGCCAGTTCCAGCATCAGGTCGTGGTCGAGGATGCGGATCATGATCGCGTCGATGTAGCGCGACAGCACACGGGCGGTATCGCCCACGGTCTCGCCCCGGCCGAGCTGCATCTCGCTGCCCGTCAGCATCAGTGTTTCGCCGCCGAGTTCACGCATGGCGACGTCGAACGAGACCCGGGTGCGGGTCGAGGGCCGGTCGAACACCATCGCCAGCATCTTGCCCGTCAGCGGACGATCGGCCGCGACCTCTCCCTTGCGGCGGCGTGCCTTCATCGCAGCCGCGGAATCCAGGACGGAGCGCAGGGCCTCGCCGGAGAAATCCTTGAGGTCGAGGAAGTGGCGGGGCCCGGTTGCGGCCCCGTTGGTGTGGGAATTCATAGGTCCGTTCTTCGTATCGTGCGTCGGGACATCTCGTGCGGGATGGACGGCCTGTCGGTTACTCGGCGGCGCCGCGCATCTGGACTTGGAGACGACCCGCCGTGGCGTCGATTCGCTTCACCGCCTCGGCCACATCCGCCTCGGAGATGATGAGCGGCGGCAAGAGCCGGACCACATTGTCGCCGGCGGGGATCACCAGCAGGTGTTCGTCGCGCGCGGCCGCCGTGAAGGCGGTGTTGGGCACGTCGAGCTTGAGGCCGAGGATCAGCGCGGTTCCGCGAATCTCGGTGATAACCCCGGGATGGCGGTCCATGACCGAGGCGAGCTGCTGCTTCAGCAGCAGGCCCATGCGCTGGACATGGTCGAGGAAGCCCTCCGCCAGGACCACGTCGAGCACGGCGTTGCCCACGGCCATGGCGAGGGGGTTGCCGCCGAAGGTGGTGCCGTGGCTGCCCGCCGTCATGCCGCGCGCGGCCTCCGACGTGGCGAGGCAGACGCCGAGCGGGAAGCCGCCGCCGATGCCCTTGGCCGCGCTCATGATGTCGGGGGTCACCCCCGACCATTCATGGGCGAACAGCCGGCCGGTGCGGCCGACGCCGGTCTGAACCTCGTCCATGATCAGGAGCAGGCCGTGCTCGTCGCAGAGCGCCCGAAGGTCGCGCAGCATCTCCGGCGGCACCGTGCGGATGCCGCCCTCCCCCTGGATCGGCTCGATCATCAGGGCGGCGGTTTCGGGGCCGATGGCGGCGAGCAGGGCGTCGCGGTCGCCGAAGGGCACCTGGTCGAACCCGTCCACCTTCGGGCCGAACCCGTCGATGTATTTCTGCTGGCCGCCGGCCGCGATGGTCGCCAGCGTCCGTCCGTGGAACGCGCCCTCGAAGGTGACGATGCGGAACCGCTCGGGATGGCCGCCGGCCGCATGGTACTTGCGCGCCATCTTGATGGCGGCCTCGTTGGCCTCGGCTCCGGAATTGGCGAAGAAGGCCACGTCGGCGAAGGTCGCGTCCACCAGCCGCCGGCCGAGGCGTTCGCCCCCGGGAATCTCGAACAGGTTCGAGGTGTGCCACAGCTTCTGCGCCTGGGTGGTCAGGGCCTCCACGAGATGCGGATGGGCATGGCCGAGGGCGTTGACCGCGATGCCGGCGCCGAAATCGAGATATCGCTTGCCGTCATGCGCTACGAGCCAAGCACCCTCTCCACGCTCGAAAGCGATCGGAGCCCGGGCATAGGTCGGCAGAAGAGCGGATGTCACGATCCCGACTTCCCGTTCGTCAAAGCGGGCACGCGAGGAGCGCCACCGCACCAAATGAAAGTGCCGCCTCGAATCCGGGCGGCACGGCTGCGATTACTAGAGAATTGCCCCGTTATGTCAATGATGTGGGGTGTTCACAGGACCGACACGCCTTGTGGTTAGGCTGTAGCGACGGGCGCCGGTAACGGCGCGTTCGATCGGGTCCGGTCCATGTCCGGGGCGCTTGGCCCGGTGCTGGAGCTTCGCACTTGCGAGCTTGGCACTTGGCTGCCCCTTTGGTCGACCACTCGGCCGGACGCCAGCGGGTTGCGCGAGATGGCGCGATCATGCTCAGTCCCGCCGCATGCATTCGGGAGCGCCCATCGCCTTCACGGCGATATCCCGGCCAGCTTTGAGGAAAGACGACGGATGAGCACGGTCAAGGAACGCCTGGAAACCCTCGGTCTGGTCCTGCCCAAGGCGGCCTCCCCCGTTGCGAACTACGTGCCGTTCATCCGCACCGGCAACCTCGTCATCATTTCCGGCCAGATTTGCTTCGGCGCGGACGGAAAGCTCGCCGATGCCCACAAGGGCAAGCTCGGCGGCGAAGTCTCGCCCGAACAGGGCATCGCAGCGGCCCGGCTTTGCGGCCTGAACGTGCTGGCGCAGCTGCAAGCCGCCATCGGCGATCTCGACCACGGCGTCGTGCAGTGCCTCAGGCTCGGCGGCTTCATCAACGCCGTGCCGACCTTCGCGGGCCTTGCCGGCATCATGAACGGAGCCTCCGACCTGATGGTGGAGATCCTCGGTGATCGCGGCCGGCACACCCGCGCGACCGTGGGCGTCGCCGAACTCCCCCTCGACGCCGCCGTCGAGGTCGAGGCGATGTTCGAGGTGAAATGACGGTGGGGTCGAACGCCCCTGCCTGGCTCACGGCCAGGCCGATTGCCCATCGGGGGTTGCACGACCGCGCGGCGGGCATCCCCGAGAACACCCTGGCGGCGGCGCGGGCCGCCATCGCCGGAGGCTACGCGATCGAGTGCGACGTGCAGATCAGCGCCGATGGCGAGGCGATGGTGTTCCACGACGAGGCGCTCGGGCGCCTCACCGGCGCCGTCGCCCTCGTGGCCGAGACGCGGACGGACGCCCTCCGGTCCCTGGCGGTTGCCGGCTCCTCCGAGACGATCCCCACCCTGCCCGACACCCTCGCGGCCATCGCCGGCCGGGTGCCCCTCGTGGTCGAGGTCAAGTCGCGCTTTACCGGCGACCTTCGCCTGGTCGAGCGCGTGGCCGCCATCGTCGCGGAGTATGACGGGCCGGTGGCGGTGAAGTCCTTCGACCCGGCCCTGATCGAGGCCTTCGCCGGCCTCGCGCCTCGGATCCCGCGCGGGATCGTGGGCGAGACCAGCCAGGACGATCCGGCCTATGCGCTGATGACGGAGAGCCTGCGGCATTCGCTCGCCAACCTGCTTCATCTGGAGGCGAGCCGCCCCGACTTCCTGTCCTGGCGGGTGGATGACCTGCCCTGCGCCGCCACCTTCCTCAGTCGCCATCTCGGCCGGATGCCGGTGATGACCTGGACGGTGCGCAACCCCGACCAGCGCCAGCGTGCGCACGAGCATGCCGACCAGATGGTGTTCGAGGGGTTCAGGCCGTAATCGTCCGGGACGGCGACGGATCGTCGTCGGCCCGCTGAAACCGCGGGCCTGCGACGGCCGTGCTCGTCACTCGCGCTTGTCCCCTCGCCCGGCAGGGTTAGATTGCGGTGATGGAAAAGACCGGACCGGCATCAGAGGATGCGCTGGACCCTGCGCCGATGCTGCAGGTCCGCGCCATCACGGGCCTCGCCCAGATCCCCGCTGCGCAATGGGATGCCTGCGCCACGTCGCCCGAGACCCTGTCGGCGGGCGACGAGACCCACAATCCCTTCGTCTCCCATGCCTTCCTCTCGGCACTGGAAGATTCCGGCTGCGTCTCGCGCAAGACCGGCTGGCTGCCGCTCCATGTGGCGGTGGAGCGTGAGGGGGAACTCGTCGGGGTCGCACCGTGCTATCTGAAATCCCACAGCCAGGGCGAGTACGTGTTCGACCATGGCTGGGCCGATGCCTATGAACGGGCCGGTGGCGCCTATTATCCCAAGCTCCAGGTCAGCGTACCGTTCACGCCCGTCACCGGCCCGCGCTTCCTGATCGCCCCGGGTCAGGACGTGGACGAGGCCGCCTCCGCCCTCATCGCCGGATTGCGTGCCCTCCGGGCGGAGACCAAGGCCTCCTCGATCCATGTCACCTTCATGCGCGAGCGCGAGTGGGAGCAGGCCGGGGAGGTCGGGATGCTCCAGCGGGTCGACCAGCAGTTTCACTGGTCCAACGAGGGCTATGCCGGGTTCGAGGATTTCCTCGGTGCCCTGGCCTCGCGCAAGCGCAAGGCGATCCGGCGCGAGCGGCGCGACGCCCTGAGCCAGGGCATCACCATCGAGCACGTCACCGGGGCCGACCTGACCCCGGCGCATTGGGATGCGTTCTACGAGTTCTACTCGGATACCGGCGCGCGCAAATGGGGCCGGCCCTATCTCAACCGCACGTTCTTCGGCCTGCTCGGCGAGCGCATGCCCGAGCGCGTCCTGCTGGTGATGGCCAAGCGCGAGGGACGCTACATCGCCGGTGCGATCAACCTCATCGGCGACGTCGCGCTCTATGGCCGGAACTGGGGCTGCAACGAGGACCACCCGTTCCTGCATTTCGAGGTCTGCTACTATCAGGCCATCGACTTCGCGATCCGGCGCGGCCTCAAGCGTGTCGAGGCCGGCGCGCAGGGAGAGCACAAGCTCGCCCGTGGCTACGCCCCGGTGCTGATGCATTCGGCGCACGACATCGCCGATCCCGCCCTGCGCCGGGCCATCGCCGACTATCTCCGCCGCGAGCGCGAGCACGTCGTCGAGGCGGCCTCGGTGCTCGGCGAGATGACCCCCTTCCGCCGGGACGGCACGAATCCCGCTCCCGGGCCTTCCGATCACGAGGAGACCTCATGAGCCCGATCGACCGTATCCGATCCTTCGCCGACGACCTCACGGCGATCCGCCGGGACATCCACGCCCATCCCGAGATCGGCTTCGAGGAGGTGCGGACCTCGAATCTCGTGGCCGAGCAGCTGCAGCGCTACGGCATCGAGGTCCATCGCGGGCTCGGCGGAACCGGCGTCGTCGGCGTGCTGCAGGGGCGCTCGGCCAAGGGGCGCCGCATCGGGTTGCGAGCGGAGATGGACGCGCTACCGATCGAGGAGGAGACCAACCTTCCCCACCGCTCGACCATTCCGGGCAAGATGCACGCCTGTGGCCATGACGGCCACACCACCATGCTGCTCGGCGCGGCCCGCTACCTCGCCGAGACGCGCGATTTCGACGGCACCGCCCTGTTCGTGTTCCAGCCGGCGGAGGAAGGGCTCGGCGGCGCCCGCGCCATGCTGGCCGACGGGCTGTTCGAGCGCTTCCCCTGCGACGAGATCTACGGGCTCCACAACACCCCCAGCGGCCCGCACGGCAAGCTGAAGATCCGCCCCGGGCCGATGATGGCGGCGGCGGACTTCTTCGATATCCGCATCACCGGACGCGGCGCCCACGCGGCCGAACCCCATCGCGGCCTCGATTCCATCGTGGCGGCTTCGGCACTGGTCCAGGCGCTGCAATCCATCGTCTCGCGCAATGCCGACCCGCTGAAGAGCACCGTGCTTTCCGTGACCCAGATCCATGCGGGCGCGGCTTACAACGTCATCCCCGAGGGCGCCCATCTCGCCGGCACGGTCCGGACCTTCGATGCAGGCGTGCGCACGCTCGTCTCGCGCCGCATCCGCGAGGTCGCCCAGGGCATCGCCCTCGCCCACGGAGTCGAGATCGAGGTGGAGATCCGCGACACGTTCTCGGTGCTGGAGAACAGCGCCGCCCATGCCGCCGCGGCGGCCGAGATCGCCCGCGAGATCTTCGGGGCCGCGAGCGTCGACGACGACACGGTACCGCGCATGGGCAGCGAGGATTTCGCCGACATGCTGATGGTGGTGCCGGGAGCCTATGCCTGGATCGGCGGGACGCCGGGGCCCGGCCTGCACAACGCGGCCTTCGATTTCGACGACAGCATCATCCCCCTGGGCAGCTCCTACCTCGCCCGCCTCGTCGAAAAGCGCACCGCCGCATGACCAGCCTGTTCGATTTCGCCCCCAAGGCCGCCGACGGCACGCCCTATCCCCTCGACCAGCACCGGGGGCAGGTCGTGCTCGTGGTCAACACCGCCTCGAAATGCGGCTTCACCCCGCAATACGAGGGGCTGGAGGCGCTCTGGCGCAAGCACCGCGAGGCGGGGCTCGTGGTGCTCGGCTTCCCCTGCAACCAGTTCGGCGCCCAGGAGCCGGGCGATGCCGGGGAGATCGCGCAATTCTGCAGCCTGACCTACGATGTTAGCTTCCCCGTCCTCGCCAAGGTGGAGGTGAACGGGGCCGGCACCGACCCGGTCTTCGCCCATCTGAAGCAGGAGAAGCCCGGCCTCCTCGGCACCAAGGGTATCAAATGGAACTTCACCAAGTTCCTGGTGGGCCGCGACGGCAAGGTCATCGGCCGCTACCCGCCCACCGCCAAGCCCGCGGATCTCGAAGGCGACATCGCGAAGGCCCTGGCCGCCGCCTGACCGTCAGGCGGCGGAGTCCTTCGCCTGAATCTCGATGAAGACCCGCTTCACCGCCGGGTTGCGCGCCTTCAGCCGGGCATCGAGGCGGCCGACCATCGCCTCGACCGCGCCGGCCTTGAGGTCGTCCTCCATGTCGAGGCTGACATTCACCAGGATGTCGGAGGGGCCGAGATGCTGCGTCAGCACCGCGTTGACGTGGCGGACGCCCGGCTCCGTCCGCACCGTCTCCTCGATTGCCGCCACGGTCTCGGGGGCGGCCGCCTCGCCGACGAGGAGGCCGTGCGTCTCGATCATCAGGAACAGCGCCATCCCGATCAGGATCGCGCCGATGCCGATGGACGACCAGCCGTCGAGGGCGGGCATCTGCAGCCATTCGGCGAGGATCACGCCTGCCAGCGCGACCGTCAGACCGAGAAGAGCGGCGACATCTTCGATCAGCACGGTGAACAGGGCGGGGTCCTTGCTCCGGCGGATCGCGGTGATCGCCTCGCGGTCGCCCTTCTCGGCCCAGAACGCCTTGAGGGCGACGGCGCAGGAATAGCCCTCCGCCAGCACCGCGAAGCCGAGGATCGAGAGGTTGACCCAGAAGCCCGGAATGGTGCGGCCGAAGATCACCGCGTCGGCGGAGGCCTCCGGGTAATGGATCTTGTGGATGCCCTCGTAGACCGCGAAGGCGCCGCCGCCGAGGAAGATGAACAGCGCGACGATGAAGGCGTAGAAATAGACCTCCCGCCCATAGCCGAAAGGAAAGCGCGCATCGGCCGGTTTCTTGGCCCGTGACAGGCCGACGAGGAGGAGGATCTGGTTGGCGGTGTCCACCAGCGAATGCACGCCCTCCGCCAGCATGGCCGAGGAACCGGTGAAGAAGGCGCCCATGAACTTCGCCGCCGCGATGGCGAGGTTGGCCCCTGCGGCGGTGTAGATCGCGCCGTTGCTCTCATGCGCCATGCCGGCGAAACTCTCATCGAAGGGACGATCCCCTCGCCGTGGACGCCGGGGGCCAGTCTGTGCAAGGTCCGGCCGGAAAACCGCAGACGCACATCCGCGATGGAGACCGGCCCATGCCCTCAAACGTCGAAGCTGCGCAGTATGATCCCGACAACGTCTTCGCGAAGATCCTGCGGGGCGAGATTCCCGCCCACAAGGTCTACGAGGACGAGCACACCCTCGCCTTCATGGATGTGATGCCCCAGGGGCCGGGCCATACCCTGGTCATCCCCAAGGCCCCGGCGCGCGGACTGCTCGATGCGGATCCCGCATCGCTGGCCGCGACCATTGCCACCGTGCAGCGCGTCGCCCGCGCGGTGAAGACGGCCTTCGCGGCCGACGGCCTGACGGTCTTCCAGTACAACGAGCCCGCCGGCGGACAGACGGTGTTCCACCTCCACATCCACATCGTGCCGCGCTTCGACGGCGTGGCGCTGGGCCGGCATACGGGGGGGATGGCCGACAGCGATCTTCTCGGCATCCACGCGGCGCAGATCCGGGCGGCCCTCGACGCGGCGTGAATCGATCAGGCGACGCTGGCAGGCGCCGGCGTCGCGGCGATCAGCCGGCGCAAGGCGGCGTTCTCGGCTTCGAGTTCGGCGATGCGACGGATCAGGGCCAGCATCGCGGCCGGATCGGCCTGGGGCGGCGGAACGGGAGTGGCGGCCGTGGTCTCGTCCGCGAAGGCGACGCCGATGCCGTCGGCGCGGCGCCAGCGCAGATTCGCCTTATAGGTCCGCTCCTTCTGGGGGATGAAGAGGTCGAACATCTCCGGAAGGGTCGCGGTCTCCGTCAGCGCGAGGCGCGCACCGGTCGCGGACATGTCGCGGACGAGGCAATCCATGCTCGACGCGCCGTTGTTGAAGATGATGCGGCCCTTGAGGAACGTCCTCTGCCGCGCTTCCTTGCGATTGTCCGACATGACGGCCGGTCTCCGGCTCCGCTTGGTGCGACCGGCGGGACCCTCGCATGGGGCCCCTTAAGGAATGATCGCCGCGGCGAGGGCGCACCCGCTCAGTTGAAGCGCTGGTCCATGGTCTCGAACAGGTAGAAGCCGTTGAAGCGCACCGCAGTGGTCGCGGCCCGCTCGTCGAAATCGGCCGGGGCCTCGGCTTCGTCGCGCAGGCGGCCGCTGAACGCCCAGTTCCGTGCGCTCAGAAAGCTCGGAACGGCACGGCACTCCGGTACCGCGCAGCACAGGCCGCTGACGGACTTCAGGCAGAACACGTTGTAGCTTTGCATCGGTCGGTCTCCGACTGGCCACCCCGACTCAGCCGATAGTGCCATAATCGGACCGGACTATGTCGATCAGTTTTCGGGGACGTTGCGGGCGAGCTCGTCGAGCCAGATCCGGGCATTGCCGTCGGAGGGTGCGCGCCAGTCGCCGCGCGGCGAGAGCGAGCCCCCGGCCGCGACTTTCGGGCCGTTGGGCATGGCCGAGCGCTTGAACTGGCTGAAGCCGAAGAAGCGCTGCAGGAACACGCCGAGCCAGGCGCGGATTTCCGGCAGCCCATAGGCCTGACGCTTGCCCTCGGGAAAGTCCGGTGGCCATGCGCCGCGCTCCGCATCCCCCCAGGCATGGAGGGAGAGGAAGGCGATCTTCGACGGTTTGAAACCGTAGCGCAGGGTATAGAACAGGTTGAAATCCTGCAGCGCGTAAGGGCCGATCTTGGCCTCCGTGCTCTGGGGCGAGCCGCCCTCCTCCGTGGGTACGAGTTCGGGCGAGATCTCGGTGGCGAGGATCGCCTGCAGGGTGGCGTTGGCGCCCTCGCCGATCTGGCCGCTGGCGATGACCCAGCGGATCAGGTGCTGGATCAGCGTCTTGGGCACGCCGGAATTGACGCCGTAATGGCTCATCTGGTCGCCGACGCCGTAGGTGCACCAGCCGAGCGCCAGTTCCGACAGGTCGCCCGTGCCGATGACGATGCCGCCGTTCTGGTTGGCCAGGCGAAACAGGTAATCGGTCCGCAGCCCCGCCTGCACGTTCTCGAAGGTGACGTCGTAGACCGGCTCCCCCTGCCCGAACGGGTGGCCCATATCGGCGAGCATCTGCCGCGCCGCCGGCCGGATATCGATCTCCCCCGCCGTGGTGCCGAGGGCCGACATCAGCGCGTGGGCATTGGCCTTGGTGGCGTCCGACGTGGCGAAGCCCGGCAGGGTGTAGGCGAGGATGTCCGTCCGTGGGAGGCCGAGCCTGTCGAAGGCCTTGGCCACGACGATGAGGGCATGAGTCGAATCGAGGCCGCCCGAAATACCGATGACCGCGCGTCTCGTGCCGGTGGCGGCGAGCCGCTGGGCGAGGCCCGCCACCTGGATGTTGTAGGCCTCGTAGCAATCCTGGGCGAGGCGGCCGATATCGGCCGGTACGAAGGGGAAGCGCTCCACCCGGCGCCTCAGGCCGAGATCGCCCGAGGGCGGATCGAGCCGGAGGCGGATCGTGCGGTAGGACAGCCCACGCCCGCGTGCATTGTCGTCGAAGCTTCCGGTCTGGAGCCGTTCCTGGGCCAGGAGATCGAGGTCGATATCGGCCAGCGTCGCCACCGGACCGGCGGCGAAGCGCTCGCCCTCGGCGAGGCGGATGCCGACCTCATCGATGCTGGTCTGGCCGTCCCAGGACAGGTCGGTGGTGGATTCGCCGAGGCCCGCCGCCGCGTAGACATAGGCGCAGGAGCAGCGCATCGAGGCCGACCGCGTGAGCATGGCCCGTGATTCCGCGCGCCCCACGGTGATCGGGCTGCCCGACAGGTTGGCGAGCACGGTGGCGCCGGCCAGGGCCGCATCCGTGCCGGGGGAGGCGGGCACCCAGAGGTCCTCGCAGACCTCGATGCCGAGGGTGAAGCCGGGCAGGTCCTCGGCCGAAAAGAGCAGGTCCGGACCGAAGGGGACGACACCGCCGCCAAGGGTGATCGACTCGCCGAAGAGACCGGCGCCGGAGGCGAAATGGCGCTTCTCGTAGAATTCCCGGTAATTCGGCAGGTAGCTCTTGGGCACCACGCCGAGCACCCGGCCCCGGTGGATGGCGACCGCGCAATTGTAGATCCGTTGGCGCCAGCGCAGAGGCGCGCCGACCACGAGGATGGGGGTCAGCTCGGTCGAGGCCGCGACGATGCGGGTGATCGCCGTCTCCACCGCGTCGAGGAGGGTCGCCTGAAGCAGCAGGTCCTCGATGGAATAGGCCGAGACGCAGAGTTCCGGGAACACGGCGAGGACCGCTCCCGCTCGATGGCATTCCTCGGCGAGCGACAGAATTCCATCGGCATTGCTCTCCGGGTCGGCCGGATGGCTCCGCCCGGCACAGGCCGCCACACGGGCGAAACCGTGACGATAGAGGGACTTGAAGGCGGTTCTTCGTGTCGTTTCGGCCAAGGGGCAGGGGGCCTCTAGCGAGTGTGACGCACTATCTGCATGGCGCGGGGATGGACCGGCAGGGTCGCCGAAGGAAACCCGTGTGATCCGAAGCGCTTCATTGGGTTCCCTAACCTAACCGGTTACGCGCCGGGGCTCCAGGGGGAGGCGGCGTCGCGTTCCCTCGGCAATCCGACACTTCGCGGGATACGGGCAAGCGTCTGTTAACGACGTTGGCCCTAGCTTGGGGAAGAACCGCTCCTGTCGAGGACGCGGACCGGTACCCTACGAGTCAATTCAGAGCATCATGCGCGCATCGGGACGGCCTCCCTATTCTCATCGTGATCCCTCTCGGCCCGGACGCGGTGGTGACCGCCCCGGCCTGACCTTGGGCGCCCTCGCGCACAGGCTGATCAGCCTGCGCGCAAGCCTGACCCGGCGCCTCGCCGGACCGCCCCAGCGCCCGAGCCTGGTCTCGCCGCGCCCGGCGCAATCCTGGCTCACGGCCCCCCGGGACATGGTGCACGACGCCCCCGCTCCCCAGGCCCAGCCTTGGTTGGAGCAGGGCAAGTGGGCCGAGGCGCAGGCCTGGCCGGACCACGTCTTCGACGACCGCGCCACAACCGATCTCGCCCGTTCCTCGGGCATCGCGGCCATGGACTCGACCGGCGAGAGCCGGATCGACCACGGCGCATCGAGCCCGCGCGTGCTGATCCGTTCGCCGCGTCGTCCCGCCTCCATCACCCCGGAGGGCTACGACGCGCCGGCCCATTCCGCGCCCGAGCCGGACGCCCCGGCGGTGCGCTACACCCGCACCCCGGATCCGGTGCTGCAGGAGCGTCGCCAGCGGGCGCTCGATGCCGAGCGCCTGGCGCAGGAGGAGCAGGTCCGCGCCGCGCGGCAGGCCGAGGACGAAGCACGGCAGGCCGCCGAACGCGCCGCCCTCGCCGCCGCGGAAGCGGAACGTGCCGCCCAGGAGGCGGCCGAGGCCGCGCTTCTCGCCGCGATCCCCCCTGAGCCGCCGCAGCCCCTGTGGCGCCAGCCCTATACCCCGCCGCCCGGCGTGCGCTTCTTCCGCACGCCCGATCGTCGCCCGCAGGCCGTCCTCGCCGCCATCGTCGATGAGCCCCTTCCGATCCCCGCATCGGTGAGCGAGCCGGTGGCCGCCGCCGAGCCGGCGCCGCTGCCCGTCGACCGCGATTGGACCGAGGTTCCGGATTGGGCCGCCATGCGCGCCTGGTTCGATGGCGAGGATTCGACCGCCGTCGAGACATGGTCGGCGATCCAGGCCGATTCCGACGAGGCTGTGGCTCAGGCCGTGCCGGAAGTTTCTCCCGTGCCGGAGATGTCTCCGGTGCCAGCGGTTTCTCCGGTGCCGGATCTCGCTCCGGTCAGCGCGCAGGAGGACGAGACCTCACCCTTCATGGTCTTGCCGCCCGTGGACATCTCGCTCCTGCGCCCGCTGCCGCCCAGCCCCGTCTACGTCCTCGACCGGCTGATGCGGTTCGACCGCGGCGGCGCGCCCCTGCCCGCCAATGGCCAGGATAACGGCCAAGACTATGGCCAGTCCGCGCCCGTCCGGGACGAGCCGAGCCACGAGGACCGCGTCGCCGAGGTCGCCGAGGCGGCCACCCTGGCTCTCGTCATCGAGCAGACCGGGCCGGCTCCCCAGCGTTCGGTTGCCGTCTCCGCCATGGCCGCCCGCGCGGCGATCCGCCCGGCCCGCATGCCCGCCGCCCCGGTGGCGCAGGCTCCCGTCATGCAAGCTCCGGTGATGCAGCCCCCCGTCGCGGAAGCTCCCGTCATGGACGCCTCCGTCGCGGAAACCACTCCGATGCAGGCCCCCTCCCCTGCCAGGGCCGCTCCGGTCTTCACGCCGCTGCCGCCGCGCCCGGTCCTGCTGCGCAACCCTAAGGCCGCCGCCCCGGCTCCGGAGCCCGAGCCTCAGGTGGCGGAAGCGCCGGCCGTCCCCGAAGCCGCCGCACCGGTCGAGATGGAGGAAGCCCCGGCTCCCGTCCTCGCCCTGCCGGCCCCGCCGCCCGCCCCGTCTCCGTCGCGCGCGATCTTCCCCGAGCCCCGCGCCACGCTGATCCCGGCCGGCCGGCACACGCCGATGTCGCTGGTGGAGAACGAGGATTACGAGCACCCCTCGCTGGAATTGCTGGCCGAGCCGCCGGTGACCGGCACCGAGGAAGTCGATGCCGACGTGCTGGAGCAGAACGCGCTCAACCTCCAGCAGACGGTGCAGGATTTCGGCGTGCGCGGCGACATCCTCGCGGTGCGCCCCGGCCCGGTCGTGACCCTGTACGAACTGGAGCCGGCGCCGGGCACCAAGTCTAGCCGCGTCATCGGCCTCTCGGACGACATCGCCCGCTCCATGTCGGCTGTCTCGGCCCGCGTTGCGGTGGTGCCCGGCCGTAACGTCATCGGCATCGAACTGCCCAACGAGACCCGCGAGACCGTCTACCTGCGCGAGCTGTTGTCCTCGGCCGATTTCTGCATCAGCAAGCACAAGCTCGCTTTGTGCCTCGGCAAGAATATCGGCGGCGAACCGATCATCGCCGATCTCGCCAAGATGCCCCACCTGCTGGTGGCCGGCACCACCGGCTCGGGCAAGTCGGTGGCGATCAACACGATGATCCTGTCGCTCCTCTACCGGATGAAGCCGGAAGAGTGCCGCCTGATCATGGTCGATCCGAAGATGCTGGAACTGTCCGTCTATGACGGCATCCCGCACCTGCTCTCCCCCGTCGTCACCGACCCGAAGAAGGCGGTCATCGCCCTCAAATGGGCCGTGCGCGAGATGGAAGAGCGCTACAAGAAGATGTCCAAGATCGCGGTCCGCAACATCGACGGCTACAATGCCCGGATGGCGGAAGCGCGGGCCAAGGGCGAGATCATCACCCGCGAGATCCATACCGGCTTCAACCGCGAGACTGGCCAGGCCGTGTTCGAGACGGAGGAGATGGACCTCTCGGCCCTGCCCTACATCGTCATCGTGGTCGACGAGATGGCCGACCTGATGATGGTGGCGGGCAAGGACATCGAAGGCGCGATCCAGCGTCTCGCGCAGATGGCGCGCGCAGCCGGCATCCACCTCATCATGGCGACGCAACGCCCCTCGGTGGACGTCATCACCGGCACGATCAAGGCGAACTTCCCGACCCGGATCTCCTTCCAGGTTACCTCGAAGATCGACAGCCGGACGATCCTCGGCGAGATGGGCGCCGAGCAGCTGCTGGGCCAGGGCGACATGCTGTTCATGGCCGGTGGCGGACGCACCACCCGCGTCCACGGCCCGTTCTGCTCGGATTCGGAAGTCGAGAGCGTGGTCGCCCACCTGAAGCGCCAGGGCCGGCCGTCCTATCTCGAAGCCGTCACCGTGGACGAGAACCCGCCCGAGGAGAAGCCGGCCAAGGCCTCCAAGGCCGACAAGGCGGCGGCCGCCGAAGTCGAGGAGATCGACGCGCCGATCTTCGATGCCGGGGCCTATGCGGGCGGCGGGATCGATGCGGGTGCCGACCTCTACGACCAGGCGGTGCAGGTGGTGATGCGGGACCGCAAGGCCTCCACCAGCTACATCCAGCGCCGCCTGCAGATCGGCTACAACCGCGCCGCCTCGATCATGGAGCGGATGGAGGTCGAGGGCATCGTGGGCCAAGCCAACCACGCCGGCAAGCGCGAGATCCTGATGGAAACCGCGCCGTCCAGCATGGGGTCGATCTCCATGTCCTCGTCGATGATGGACGACGACGAGTGAGACGTGATCCGCTGGACCGATTCCGTCGAACCGGCTGATCATCGAAGAACGAGATGTACCGCGGGTACCCTCTCCCACACGGGAGAGGGAGCCCCGCGGCGACCGCTCGATCCGAGGCGATCGAGCGGAGAACGGTGTGAGTACCGTCCGTCTCCCTTTTGGGGCGAGGGAGGTCCCGTCCCATATTCGCCACAGGGTCGAGTTCTAAGCCGAACCCCACCCGACTTCGGAGAACGCCCCAGGATGACCGGCCGACGCCACCTTCTCGCCGCCGGCTCGCTCCTCGTGCTGGCGGCCAGCCTCCAACCCGTGCCGGCCACGGCGCAGGTCTCGTCCTTCCTCGACGGCCTGTTCGGCCGCAAGGAGCAGCCCGCGCCGGCCCCCGCTCCCGAGCCGGAAGCGCCCCCGGCCGCTCCCACCGCGCCGAAGAAGCCGGCGGCCCAGGCGCCCAAACCGGCCAAGGACGCCAAGGCGGGGGCGGACAAGGCCGCCTCCGGCGCGAAACCCGCCGCGAAGGCTGCGCCCTCGGACGCGCCCGCCAAGGTCGCCGCCGTCGGCGCCCCCACCGCCGCGTCGTCCATGCTGGATGCCGAGCCCGCCGCCGTGCTCGCCCAGGCCAATGCCTATTTCAACGGCATGACCACGCTCAGCGGCAACTTCGTCCAGATCGCCGCCGATGGGCGCCGCATCGGGGGCAAGCTGACGCTGGCCAAACCTGGCCGCCTGCGTTTCGACTACGACCAGCCCTCCCCCATGGAGGTGGTGGCGGACGGCACGTCGGTGGCGGTGAAGGACCGCAAGCTGAAGACCCAGGACCTCTACTTCATCTCGCAGACGCCGCTGAAATTCCTGCTGCGCGATAAGATCGACCTTGCCCGCGACCTCACCGTGTCGGACATCGCCAACGATCCGGGCGGCATCCGCATCTCGCTGGAGGACCGTGCGACGCTGGGCGGTACCTCCAAGATCCAGCTGTTTTTCGACGCCGAGGTGAAGACGCTCAGCCAGTGGCGGATCACCGATCCGCAAGGCTACCAGACCACGGTCCAGCTCTCGAACCTGCAGAAGGGCAAGGCCATCGACGGCAGCCAGTTCTTCATCAATTACGGGCGCAGCGAGGACAAGGCGATGGAGAAGCAGATCAAGGCGCAGTGATCGCGAGCGCCTCCCTTCTCCCCTCTGCGGGAGGAGGTGGCCCGCGTCAGCGGGTCGGATGAGAGGCGTGAGTCATTCGGAGAGGTCGCGCCCTCTCCCGCCTGCTCCGCAGGCACCCTCCCCCGCTGAGGGGGGAGGGCTTTCGATCAGGACGCCTGAAGCTCCATTGTTGTTCCGCTCCGCCAACGGTTCAGCTCGGCATCGATCGCGTCTTGCGTGCCCCGCATGAACTCTCCGCCCGAGAGGCCCGGCTTCAGGGTTTCCAGGTAGCTCACCACCACCGTCCCGGGAATGTGGCGCGAGCCGCCATGCGGCCAGTACAGGCCCGAATTCACCGCCACCGGCAGGACGGGCAGACCGAGCTTGGCATAGAGCAGCTCGACCCCGCGCTTGAACTGCACCGGCGCGTCGATAGTGCTCCGGGTGCCTTCCGGGAACATCAGGATGGAGCGGCCTTCCGCGATGGCGAGGCGGCTCTCGTCGATCATCGTGCGCAGGGCCTGGGTGCCGTTGGCCCTGTCGATGATGATCATCGGCGAGCGGCGCAGGAACCAGCCGACGATGGGAATCGCCACGAGTTCGCGCTTGGCCACGATGGCGACGTTCGGGATCAGGATGAGAAAGGCCAGGGTCTCCCAGGCCGATTGGTGGTTGGCCACGATCAGGCACGGCTCGGAGGGGATGCGCGCGCGCCCCTCCTCCACATAGGTCAGGCCGACGATGTGACGTAGGCCGAACAGGATGCCGCGCGACCACAGCCGCGTCGCCGCACGGATTGGCCGTGTCGGGCAACCGAGGATCGCGAGCACCACGAGGGGCAGCGCGAAACAAGCGGTCCAGGCGGCCCAGTAGATATTGAAAAGCGCAGAGCGGGTGCGCGACACGACGGGCGATCCTTCCAGTATCTACGACGGCGCATTCCTCTCGACGATGGAACGCGGCAATTGTGCGGCGACGGGCGGGCCGATCCGGTCTATCGAAGCGGCCGGTCCCGATCCTTATGACATATGTGAGCTAGACACGTTGCGCCTCTCCGTCACCACCTGGAACATCAATTCGGTGCGGCTGCGCATCGATCTCGTCCTTCGGTTTCTCGCCGAGGTGAAGCCCGATGTACTCTGCCTGCAGGAGACGAAGTGCCCGGACGATGCCTTTCCCCTCAAGGCCTTGCGCGGCTCGGGCTACGAGCACGTCGTGTTCGCCGGCCAGAAGGGTTATAACGGCGTCGCCATCCTGTCGCGCTTTCCCCTGCTCACCCGCGACGTCATGGCCTTCTGCGGGAAGCCGGATGCCCGCCACATCTCCGCCGTGCTCGGGCCGGAGGCGGGCGCTGCCGCCGGCTTCGTGATTCATGACTTCTACGTTCCGGCCGGCGGCGACGTTCCGGATGCCGGCCTCAACCCGAAATTCGCCCATAAGCTCGATTTCCTCCGCGACCTGCGTGAATGGGGCGGGCGGCGCATGGCCGGCCCGGCGATTCTGGTGGGCGACCTCAACGTGGCGCCGCTCGAGCACGACGTCTGGTCGCACAAGCAGCTTCTCTCCGTCGTCAGCCACACGCCGGTAGAAACGGAAGCGCTGGAGCTCTTGCGTGGTGAGGCCGGCTGGATCGATGCCGCCCGCGTCCTGACGCCTGAGCCGGAGAAGATCTACACGTGGTGGAGCTACCGCTCGCCCGACTGGTCCGCCGCCAACAAGGGGCGTCGCCTCGACCATGTCTGGGTCTCGCCGGATCTCAACGGCACCGCCCGCGCGGTGGACGTCTTCCGCGAGGCGCGCGGCTGGGAGCGTCCCTCCGACCATGTCCCGGTCACGCTGACGCTGGAGCTTTGACGGGCCGTCGCATCCCATCTGTGAAGCCGGCCAAGGAACGCAACGCCGGGCCGATCATTGCTCTCCAGACAGGCGGCTCCGGATGGAGCCGTATCTTCTTCCCTTTCCGGAGTGTCGCGCATGCGCAAGCTGATCCTCGCCTTCCTTCTCCCCAAAGTCGTCTCCTACCTCCGTCGCCGCTATTCCGGTCGCTCGGGTCGCCCGACGGCCTGAAGGTAGTTCCCCGCCCGTCCTTCGAGTGTCGGAGGACGGGCGGCAACCATCACTCTCGTCGCGTTGCGGCTGGCCCCGCGCGCTGTTAAGCTTCCCTTTGCATCAAGAGTCGCGGCGACGCCCGACGCCAACCTGCTGATCCGAGCAAGGTGGAGCCCTCATCGACTGGAGGGGATGTGGCCGAACCGGCAACGAAACGGGTTTCGCCACGCGTCGCTTCGGCTTTCCTGCGGGACCGACGGAAGGCGAAGCGACGATGAAGACCGAGCCCCAGCAATTCGCCAGCGACAATTACGCCGGCATCTGCCCCGAGGCCTGGGCCGCCACCGAAGCGGCCAATGGCGGTTCGGTGCCCGCCTATGGCATGGATGCCTGGACGAAGCGGGCATCGGACGCGTTCCGCGATCTGTTCGACAAGCCGGATGCGGAGGTGTTCTTCGCCTTCAACGGTACCGCCGCGAACTCCCTGGCGCTGGCCTCCCTGTGCCAATCCTACCATAGCGTCATCTGCTCGGCCTCGGCCCATGTGGAGACCGACGAGTGCGGCGCGCCGGAGTTCTTTTCCAACGGCTCGAAACTGCTGGTGGCGGCGAGCGCCGACGGCAAGCTTACGCCCGCCCTCATCCGCGGGCTCGCCTCCGGCCGCTCGGACATCCACTTCCCCAAGCCCCGGGTCGTGACGATCACACAGCCAACCGAGACGGGGCAGGTGTATTCGCTCGACGAGATACGGGCGATCTCCGCTGCCTGCCGTGAGCTTGGTCTGCGCCTCCATATGGACGGCGCACGCTTCGCCAATGCTTGCGCCAGCCTCGGCTGCGAGCCCGCGGAGATGACCTGGAGGGCCGGCGTCGATCTGCTCTGCTTCGGTGGCACCAAGAACGGAATGGCGGCAGGCGAGGCGATCCTGTTCTTCGATCCTACCCTCGCCGAGGATTTCGGCTATCGCTGCAAGCAGGCGGGTCAGCTCGCCTCGAAGATGCGCTTCCTCACCGCCCCTTGGGTCGGAATGCTGGAAGGCGGCGCCTGGCTCCGCAACGCGGCCCATGCCAATGCCTGCGCGCAACGCCTCGCCGCTTCGGTGGCGGAATGCCCCGGCTTCACCGCCATGTTCCCGGTGGAGGCCAATGCGGTGTTCCTTAAGGCCTCCCCCGAGCGGCTGGAGGCTTTGCGGAAGAGGGGGTGGGGTTTCTACACGTTTATCGGCGGAGGCGCCCGGTTCATGTTCGCCTGGGATTCCGATCCGGATCGGATCGACGCCCTGGTTCGGGACATCCGCGGCGTGAGCGAGGCGCTGACGGCCTGATTCGTCAGGCGCTTCCATCGAGCCACCCGAGGAAGCAGTTGGAAAGTCTCAGTCGGGCTTTGTTGGCGTGGGCATCGCCGCCGTGAATTCCTTGACTGCAGCCTGGGTCTGTAGCTCCACCAGATTCTTCATATCCACCGGAACGACGCACCAGACGATGGCGGCGATGAATAAAACTGCTGCGATCGTGTACGAAAACGTTTCAAACACACCCAGCCATCCGAGTAAGAGGGGGACTAGACTAAGGATCAGTGAAATGAATGCTGAATGGAACAAGTAGTAGCTTGCGCCAAATGTTAGTGCCGCGAAGGCTATTGGCTTCAGGATTCTTGCGGCGATTCTATCCATTGTGTTTCCGTCGATATGGCAGATTGTTCGGCGAAAGGGGATCGTCGACTAGCTCCAACCATATGAATGTTCTGTTGGTCCGTGACAATGATTGAATTAAGCGCCGACTGTAACACTTCGATGGAAAAGAAATCTGCAGATTGGATGACTCTGTGCTGAATAAAGACGTTGGTGCGGGTGCCGGGCCGGCACGGCAGTGGGGAAATTCTGTTCCCCGGCCCGGCAACGGCCCGCCGGGGTGCCGCGGGGGGTGGCACGCGACCCGGATTCGTGTATGTGTCTCGGTGCCTCGACCCGGAAACGGGCACGGGGCCAAACCTGCTTGTGAACGCGACCGTGCTGGACGACATCCCGGCACAGGCCCCGTCCCAGGCTGAGGCGGTCCCTCCCGAGGAGGACCGTCTCGACCCGAAAACCCGTATCGAAAGGGAATGCGATGTCGATTTCGGCCGAGCGCAAGACTGCGCTCATCAAGGAATACGCGACCGGCGGCAAGGACACCGGTTCTCCGGAGGTCCAGGTGGCGATCCTCACCGAGCGGATCACTAACCTCACCGGCCACTTCAAGACCCACGGCAAGGACAACCATTCCCGCCGCGGCCTCCTGAAGATGGTCTCGCAGCGCCGCTCGCTGCTCGACTATGTCAAGCGCAAGGACGAGGCCCGCTACCGCAGCCTCATCGAGCGTCTCGGCATCCGCCGCTAAGGCGATTTTCGCGGTCCCGAGCCTGGCTCAGGGCCGCGTTTCATTGACGTCCCGCGCTGCCGGAATGGGTCTGGCCGCGCGACCATCGGGCCGCTTCGAGGCGCACTCGTCGGGGACAGGATCGCCAGGAGTTCTTCGCCGGTCCGGCGCGGAACTCCTCGCCGTCTTGCCCCTGGCGGCGCCGGGCACGCCCGACCGCAGGAAGGCATGACATATGTTCGACGTACAACGTGAAGAGCTGATCTGGGGCGACCGCAAGCTCGTCCTCGAGACGGGCAAGGTCGCCCGCCAGGCCGACGGCGCCGTGATGGCGACGTATGGCGAGACCTCGGTGCTGGCCACCGTCGTGTCGGGCAAGGAGCCCAAGGCCGGAATCGACTTCCTGCCGCTCACCGTGAACTACCAGGAGCGCGCCTACGCCGCCGGCCGTATCCCCGGCGGATACTTCAAGCGCGAAGGCCGTCCCTCCGAGAAGGAGACCCTGGTCTCCCGCCTCATCGACCGCCCGATCCGTCCCCTCTTCGTCGAGGGCTGGCGCAACGACACCCAGGTCGTCGTCACCGTCCTGACCCACGATCTCGAGAACGATCCCGACATCCTCGCCATGGTGGCGGCCTCTGCCGCCCTCACCCTGTCGGGCGTGCCCTTCACCGGCCCGATCGGCGCGGCCCGCGTCGGCTACGTGAACGGCCAGTACATCCTGAACCCGCCGGTTCCCGAGCTCGAGAACTCGACCCTGGATCTCGTCGTCGCCGGCACGCAGGACGCCGTGCTGATGGTGGAATCCGAGGCCAAGGAGCTCGATGAAGAGACCATGCTCGGCGCCGTGATGTTCGGCCACAAGCATTTCCAGCCGGTCATCGATGCGATCATCCGCCTCGCCGAGAAGGCCGCCAAGGAGCCCCGCAACTTCTCCGCGCCCGAGAATGGCGACGTGGAGAAGGCCGTGCTCGACGTCTGTGAAGCGGAACTCCGCGACGCCTACAAGAACACCGTGAAGCAGGAGCGCTACGCCGCCGTCGACGCCGTGAAGGCGAAGGTGATGGCCGCGCTCTGCCCCGCCGAGGGCGAGGCCAAGTTCCCGGCCGAGAAGGTCAAGGCCGCGTTCAAGGAAGCGCAGTCCAAGGTCGTGCGCTGGAACATCCTCGACACGGGCTCCCGCATCGACGGACGCGACGTCCGCACCGTGCGCCCGATCGTGTCCCAGGTCGGAGTGCTGCCGCGCGCCCACGGTTCGTCGCTCTTCACCCGCGGCGAGACCCAGGCCCTCGTGGTCGCCACCCTCGGCACCGGCGAGGACGAGCAGTTCATCGACGCGCTGGAAGGCACCTACAAGGAGACCTTCCTGCTGCACTACAACTTCCCTCCCTACTCGGTGGGCGAGACCGGCCGCATGGGCTCCCCGGGCCGTCGCGAGATCGGCCACGGCAAGCTCGCCTGGCGCGCCGTGCACCCCGTCCTGCCGCCGGCCCACGAGTTCCCGTACACGATCCGCGTCGTGTCCGAGATCACCGAGTCCAACGGCTCCTCCTCTATGGCCTCCGTCTGCGGCGCCTCGCTGTCGCTGATGGATGCCGGCGTGCCCCTGCGCCGTCCGGTGGCCGGCATCGCCATGGGCCTCATCCTCGAGGGTGAGCGCTACGCCGTGCTGTCCGACATCCTCGGCGACGAGGATCACCTCGGCGACATGGACTTCAAGGTGGCGGGCACGGAAGCCGGCATCACCTCGCTGCAGATGGACATCAAGATCGCCGGCATCACCGAGGAGATCATGAAGGTCGCCCTGCATCAGGCGCAGGAAGGCCGCGTCCACATCCTCGGCGAGATGGCCAAGGCCCTCACCGATGCCCGACCCGAGCTCGGCGAATACGCGCCCCGCATCGAGACCATGCAGATCCCCACCGACAAGATCCGGGAAGTGATCGGCACCGGCGGCAAGGTGATCCGCGAGATCGTCGAGAAGACCGGCGCCAAGATCAACATCGACGACACCGGCACGGTGAAGATCGCCTCCAGCGACGGCAAGGCCATCAAGGCCGCCTATAACTGGATCCGGTCGATCGTGGCGGAAGCCGAAGTCGGCATGATCTACGACGGCACCGTCGTGAAGTGCATGGAGTTCGGCGCCTTCGTGAACTTCTTCGGCGCCAAGGACGGCCTCGTCCACATCTCGGAACTCGCTGCCCAGCGCGTCGCCAAGGTGACGGACGTCGTCAAGGACGGCCAGAAGGTCAAGGTGAAGTTCCTCGGCGCGGACGATCGCGGCAAGATTCGCCTCTCCATGAAGGTCGTCGACCAGGAGACCGGCGAGGACCTCACCGAGAAGCTGAAGGCCGAGCGCAACGCCGAGCAGGACCGCGCCCGCGGACCCCGCCAGGACGCGTAAGCCGTCTCAGCCCCGAGGGTTGATCGAGAATGAGAAGCGCGGCTCCGCAAGGGGCCCCGCTTTTCGTTTGGGGCGAGGATGCGTCAACGCCCCGGTCAGATCATGAGGAACACCCATCCTCCCGCCGCGTTCGCCCCGCGATGCAACACGAGGAGTATGTGAGACCATGGCCGATCCGATGATTCCGAGCATCTTCGAAGGCGAGACCAACCTGTCGACCACCGAGCGGGCCGTGTCCGTCGTTCTGGGCCTCGGCATCGCCGCCGCCGCTGCCCAGCCCCGCCCGAACAAGTGGCTCAGCCTGGCGGCCCTGGTGGTCGGCGCCGGCCTCGCTATCCGCGGCGCCACCGGCCATTGCCCGGTCAAGTCGGCCGGCTACATCTCCTGATCCGGGACACGAAAAAGGGGCGCTCCGATGGGGCGCCCCTTTTGTCTGTCCGATGAAACGCGAAAGGCGCGGACCCGAGGCCCGCGCCGTGACGTCCGTTCAGAGGGTGGTGGTGCGGCGGCTGGCGATGAAGCCGTAGATGGCGAGCACGACGATGGCGCCGACCACGGCTCCGATGAAGCCCGCGCCCTGGTTCGGACCGTACCAGCCGAGCGCCTGACCGAGGAAGGTGGCGACGAAGGCGCCGATGATGCCCAGGATGGTGGTGAGGATGAACCCTGCAGGCTCCTTGTCGCCCGGCATGATGAACTTGGCGACGACACCGGCCAGGAAACCGATGATGATGGTCCAGATGATACCCATGAGCTGATCCTCGAAACGCGGTGGCCGGGATTGTCCCGCCCGGACTTGACCGTTTGTGCTCATGCAACGCCGCATCGCGGGATGGGTTGCGCCGCGGGACGGCGATTGTGTCGCATTCTCGACCTTGGCCGCCGCCCTCCCCTTTACGCGGATGCGTGGCGCGCGGCACAACGCTTGCCCCGACGACGCGCCCGCGCGGCGCCCCATGAAGAGCGATCCATGACCACCATCACCCGTTTCGAATCCGGCGCCCGCATGAGCCAGGCCGTCACCTATGGCGAGATGGTCTACCTCGCGGGCCAAGTGGCGGGGACGACGGTAGGGGCCGGCGTGACCGCGCAGACGCAGGAAGTGCTCACCGAGATCGACCGGCTGCTGGCGCTGGCCGGCAGCGACAAGACCCGGCTCATCTCCGCCACGATCTATCTAGCCGACATGGCGACCTTCGCCGAGATGAACGCGGCCTGGGATGCCTGGGTCTCGAAGGAGAACCCGCCCACCCGCGCCACCGTGGAAGCCAAGCTCGCGGGGCCGGAATACCTCGTGGAGATCGTCGTCGTCGCGGCCAAGCTCCCCGCCTGATCCCGACCCGGTCCCGAGACAAGAGAGCCCGCCGATGCGTCGTATCGTGTTCGCCGTCCTGATGATCGCGCTGGCGCTCAGCCTTCTCGGGTCCCTGTTCCTCGCCTTCGCCCTCCTCAATTCGGCGGGGGCGAAGGCGCAGGAGCGCGTGGTCAACATCTACAACTGGTCGGATTACATCGATCCGAAATCCCTGGAGGCCTTCACCAAGGAGACCGGGATCAAGGTCGTCTACGACACCTACGACAACAACGAGATCCTGGAGACGAAGCTGCTCGCCGGCCAGTCCGGCTACGATCTCGTGGTGCCCACCGGCCCGTTCCTGCAACGGCTGATCAAGGCCGGCGTGTTCCGGCCCCTCGACAAGGCCAAGATCCCGAACCTGAAACACGCCTGGCCCGAGATCGCCCAGCGCCTCGCGGTCTACGACCCAGGCAACACCTACGCCGTCGATTACATGTGGGGCACCACCGGTATCGGCGTGAATCTCGGCCCCGTGCGCGAGCGCCTCGGCCCCAACCAGCCGCTCAACACCTGGACCCTGGTGCTCAACCCCACCCTGATGGCCAAGCTCAAGGATTGCGGGGTGATGATGCTCGATAGCCCCGAGGACTTGATCCCCAGCATGCTGCCGGCCTACGGCCTCAAGCCCGACACCAAGCGCTGGGACGACATCTCCCAGGTGACCGACGCGCTGTTCAAGGTGCGCGGCTCGGTGCGAAAATTCCACTCCTCGGAATACATCAACGGCCTCGCCAACGGCGATCTCTGCCTCGCGGTAGGCTATTCCGGCGACGTGATGCAGGCCAAGAAACGCGCCGAGGAATCGAAGAACGGCGTCGAGATCGCCTATTTCATCCCGAAGGAAGGCGCGCTGATGTGGTTCGATGCCTTCGCCATCCCGAAGGACGCGCCCCACCCCGAGGAGGCCCACCTTTTCATCGACTACATGATGCGCCCCGACGTGGCGGCGGCCAACACCAACTTCGTCGCTTATGCCAGCGGCAACCTCGCCGCGAAACCCCTGGTGAAGCCGGAGATTCTTTCGAATGCCGGCATCTACCCGGACGAGGCGACGATGCAGCGGTTGTTTACGAACCAGGCCTGGGATGACCGGACGCAGCGGTTCGCGACGCGGAATTGGACGCGGGTGAGGACTGGGCGGTGAAAGGAGGAGTGACTTGTCTGGAGGTCGATATCCAAACGCCACGCGAGACAAGTCCCCCCGTCGTTGCGGAGGCTCATAGGCTCAGAGGACGAAGTCGGAAGTCTGCAGAACGTCGACGATCCCCCGAAGTACGATCTGGAAATCGGTCTTGCCGTCTCCGGTTACATCGCCCTCAATGATCGTTGAGCTACCAGACCTGATGGCATGCAACTCACCGGCCGATTTCGTAAATGCTCCGGACCCGATATAGTTAAAGGGCTTGTCCGAACTCGCTGATGTATTAGCCTGTATCGCTGATAGATCGATGCGGTCGGTTCCAGTCAGAAAATCGCTAACTTGGTCTCTGCCCGCGCTCCCGTTGATGCTGTCGCGGATCGACCTGAAAGTGAAGGTATCTGATCCTGCCCCACCCACAAGGATGTCGCGGCCCGATCCCCCAATGAGGACATCGTCGCCCTCACCGCCGACGAGAGTGTTCGTGAATTTATTACCTGCAATCTTAATACCCAGCGTTCCCGCACTCGCCCGCAGAGTTTCAATGTTTAAATTGTCGCTGAGTGTGTAATTGATACTAGTATACAGCGTATCAACCCCTAAATTTACCACCTCAATGATGCGATCGCCAGGGTTATTGATATAGTAGATATCATTTCCAAGGCCGCCATCCATTGAATCCGCGCCTGCTCCGCCGTCCAAAACGTCGTTGCCGTCTCCACCACGCAGGAAATCGTTTCCTTTGTTTCCACGGAGAATGTCGTCGCCGCCCCAGGCCGTCAGCCAGTCGTCTGCGGACCCGCCGATCAGACTATCGTTACTAGCACCCTCATCCTCGGTTTCACCATCGCTGATATACCAAGAGACGGACACGCCTGCCAGATCGATGGTATCGGCACCAAGCGAGCCAGTAATCGATGCCGTCTGGCCACTATGATATTTGCCGCCGGCGGTCGCTGCGAAATTGGGTCCAACCGTTCCCGCCGACAGCATGGTTATGTCCGATGTGTAGTCAGCAAATATTTTACCAAGGCTGTTTAACTGTGAGCTAGAAACAGATGTTATGCCTAAGTGTGCAAATTCTATGCTTGTAAATTTTGCGCCGACTGCGTGACCATTAAGGTTGACATGATCGGATCCTTTGCCGCCATCGACTTTTCCAGTTTCGCCGAAGGAAAAGCGCACGTCGAACGAATCGTTTCCGTCTCCGCCACGGAGAATGTCAAAACCACTGCCCGCAAGCGTGTCATTTCCGCTACCTCCGTCCAGAGTATCGGTGCCTTCACCCCCTTCAAGAACGTCGTTGCCTGCGCCGCCCTCCAGCAGATCGTTTCCATTTCCACCACGCAGGAAATCGTTTCCTTTGTTTCCACGGAGAATGTCGTCGCCGCCCCAGGCCGTCAGCCAGTCGTCTGCGGACCCACCGATCAGACTGTCGTTACTAGCACCCTCATCTTCGGCTTCACCATCGCTGATATACCAGGAGACGGACACGCCTGCCAGATCGATGGTATCGGCACCAAGCGAGCCAGTAATCGATGCCGTCTGGCCACTATGATATTTGCCGCCGGCGGTCGCTGCAAAATTGGGTCCAACCGTTCCCGCCGACAGCATGGTTATGTCCGATGTGTAGTCAGCAAATATTTTACCAAGGCTGTTTAGCTGTGAGCTAGAAACAGATGTTATGCCTAAGTGTGCAAATTCTATGCTTGTAAATTTTGCGCCGACTGCGTGACCATTAAGGTTGACATGATCGGATCCTTTGCCGCCATCGACTTTTCCAGTTTCGCCGAAGGAAAAGCGCACGTCGAACGAATCGTTTCCGTCTCCGCCACGGAGAATGTCAAAACCACTGCCCGCAAGCGTGTCATTTCCGCTGCCTCCGTCCAGAGTATCGTTGCCTTCACCCCCTTCAAGAGCGTCGTTGCCTGCGCCGCCTGAAAGGAAGTCGTTGCCTTCGTCCCCACGGAGCGTGTCGTCGCCGGTTCCACCGTAGACAACGTCGTTGCCATATCCGCCGGAAAGGAAGGCGCCATTATAAAGAAAATTCTCTCCCCGAAATTTGATATAACTTTCGCCGTCAATAATAACGGTCGGTGACAGAGCTTGCAAAGTATCATTCCCGGCAAGTCCGTTAAGTCCACGCGGGAGTGAATAATAGCTCACATCTCCAGCGCTAATAAGGACGAAATTCATCTTATAATCGTCGTTTCTATTTGTCAGTGCTAATACATCTGATGGATAGACTACGGTGCGCATTGTTGTTCCCCTTTGCTATGAATGGCGATCTTTATTAACCGGTATTGTCAAGGATTATTTGATTTCAGTTTTTGTCAGTTATAGTATATTTGAGGTCTGTATAGCTTACGATTGCCGGTTTGGATTCGTATGCTTGGAATCATAATAATATTCAATTCTGTTTTGGTTATCGCGAATAGTATTATCTTGTTGTTGATTTTGTTGTTCTGGTGGCGGAATAATTTGCATCGATAATGTGCGTCCGTGGTGAGTTCAATTTCCATATGACAAGCGCCATTTGGTTGCATCATCCAAATGAAGGATGTCGCGGCGCTGAGGTCCAAATGGTTTCATTTGCGGGGTGATTGGGCGACAAAAATCGAATAGCATTCACTTTATAAAATTTTTGATTCATTTAGTAGAATATAACTATTATTAAATCTACCATATCTAAGTAAAATTCTTGGTAAATTGAGGTATTATTCAAATGACGAGTTGCTGTTATTTGATTTTAGGTATAATTAATGAGTTTTTGTGGAAATTTGAATAGTAAATCTTAAATTTACGGCAAACAAATTTTGCAGGTTTTGGAAGGTCGGTCGCTTAGGCAAGTTTTGCAAGTTAAACGTCTTGACAAAATTCCTATCCCATGCCTATATCCCCACACCTGCCGCCCAGCGAAGGGGGCTCGCCCGGTGACCGACCGGGTGGGCCGAAAGGGGCGGCGGGGCGGTGCCTGCGTCGGTGGTGTCGGTCACCATCGCCCCGGGCGGCGGCTCGATAGTCTGGGGGCTCGGATGGGGGCGCGGTAGGTCGGGAGTTAAATGCCCCGGCACCGACCCCGTTCTGGGCTGCCATGATGAGGTTTGCGGCCCCTCCAATACGAGAGGGCGTGCGGGGCAAAGTCCGTTCGAACAGCCGGGCTGGGATGCAACACGACCACCTCAGGCGCGACGCAACGCGAGGACCGCTGGAGACACCGCGACGCAAAACAGGCCCCGGCGGGAACGCCGGAGCCTGACGGGACGCCGGGGGACCGGCAAACTTGTTATAGCGCTCAATGGGTTCCGCGGCGTCCCGCGTCCCCTGTTTGGGGCTTCTTCTGGGCCATGCCCCCGGCGCTGTCGCGCGCGGGGGTGAAGGTGTTTGGATCCCCTCGCCCCGCTCGCGGGGAGAGGGACGCGACGACCTCGTCGTCGGCGCGTCGAGGCGGCAGCCGAGGGTGAGGGGGCGATGACGGACGAGTCTCTTTCGGAATCGCCCCCTCACCCCCGCTTCGGCTTCGCCTCTCGCTCATCGCGGACACGACGAGGTGTCCGCGATCCTCTCCCCGCGCGCGGGGAGAGGGGGACGCTAACCAGCGATCAATCCTTCAGGTCGGCCGGCACCTTGCCGCCGTTCTCTTCGAGCTTCTTGATGACCTGCTTGTGCAGCCAGACGTTCATCGTGGCCGAGTCTTCCTTGTCGCCGGTGTAGTGCAGCTCGTCGGCGAGCGACTTGCGGGCGCTGAGGCTCGAATCGATGTCGAGGAGCTTCATCAGGTCGACGATGGAGGTCCGCCAGTTGAGGGTCTGGGAGTTCTTCGCGGACATGCCGTTCAGCACGGCTTCCACGTCCACCGGCTCGCCGGGCTTCGGAGCGGCCGCCGATTCCGTGGGGGCGGTGGTGGTGGAGCCGGCCGGGGCGTTTGCCGGTGCGGCATCCGCCGAGGTGGTTCCGCCGCCGAACGGATGGAGGATCTTGCTGACGATGCTGCCGAGAAAGCTCATGGCGTCTGTCCTTGTCGTTGGTCGGTCGTCTCGATGGACGGCCGAGGCCTTGCTCTTCACGAGGTCCTGCCTCTCAACTGAATACGGCCAAGGCCGTTCCGGCCGGACGCCCGGGGCTGGGGAATAAAGCCTCTCCGCTCAAGCTTGGCCGTGGAAGGGCGTCCTTAGATTCGCAAAGCGGGCCGTTCTTTCGCGCAACGGTGTTTGAAGAACGCGGCTCCTGTGGCATGGCCGGGCCACGGCTCGCCGCGAGCCGACCTGCTTCCCCCGGAATCCGGACCCTTCGATGCGCCCTGCCCTTCCCGTCATCGCGACGATCCTGGCCTCCCTGGCCGGTTGGCTGATCGCGGCCCCCGCCTCCGCCCAGACGGCTCCGATCCCCATGCGGATCGGCGTCATCCCGGTCATCGGCGCCTCGCCGATCTTCGTCGCCGACGGCGAGGGCTGGCTCAAGGAGGCGGGCCTCGCCCCCTCCTTCACCACCTTCGAATCCGGCCCGAACATGATCCAGGCCCTCGCCTCGGGCACGATCGACGTCTACGTGGCCGGGGTCGCGCCGCTGGCCGTGGCGCGGACCAAGAACATCGACGTCCGCGTGGTCGCCTCCACGGCCGTGGAGGAGATGGTGTTCGTGGCCGGGCCGAAGCTCGCCCCGTTCTTCGCCAACGGCGCCAGCAAGGCCGAGGCCTTCGCGCAGTTCAAGGCCAAGGAAGGCCGCACCGCCCGCCTCGCCACCCAGCCCCTCGGCTCGGTGCCCAACACCACCCTGCAGCATTGGCTGTGGCAGGTGGCGAAGGCCGACAAGGCCAATGCCGAGGTGGTGCCCATGGGCATCGACGCCACGCAGCAGGCGATCCTCGCCGGAGCCGTCGACGGCGCCTCCATCCGCGAGCCGGCCCTCACCATCATCCAGGGCCGCAATCCGGGCGTGAAGCTGATCGCCAACGGAGCCGAGATGTTCCCCGACCAGCCGGGCACGGTGGTGGGCGTCTACGGCGCCTATGCCGACCGGAATCCCGGCGCCGTGGAATCCCTGGTGCGCTCCCTCATCCGCGCCGACACCCTGCTGAAATCCGACTCGGCCAAGGCCGCGCCCCACGTACTCGCCGCCCTCGGCAAGGGCATCGTTGATCTCGCCACGATCCAGAAGGCCCTGACCTCGCCGGCGGCGAAGTTCACCGTCGATCCGCGCGCCATCATCGTCGCCACCAAGGCGATGCAGGCCTATCAGGTCTCCATCGGCGCCCTCGAGAAGGACGTGCCCCTCGATGGGCTGTTCGACTCCCGCTACTACGAGAAGGCCATCGCGCGCTGATCGGATGAAGGTCCTTCGCGCACCCGCCCTCGCGGCTCTCGGACTCGTCGCCTTCCTCCTGTTCTGGGAGGCGATGCCTCGGCTCGGGCTGATCAACCCGGCCTTCCTGCCGCCGCCGAGCACGATCCCGGCCGCCTTCCTCAACGAGATCCGTCTCGGGGTGTGGGGCGAAGCGGTGTTGTCGAGCCTGAGCCACTACCTCGTCGGCCTCGCCGTCGGCGCCGGGGCGGGCATCGCGCTCGGCATCCTGGTCGGCATGTTCCGGGGCTTCGAGGCGCTCACCGCCTGGATCGTGCGCCTGCTGCGGCCCATTCCCGGCCTCGCCTGGGTGCCCTTCGCCATCATCTGGTTCGGGGTCCAGCCCTCGGCCGCCGTGTTCATCATCGCCATCGGCGTGTTCTGGATCGTGTTCTTCGCGACGCAGGGGGCGGTGCGTGGGGTCGACCGGGACCTCGTGGAGGTCGCCCAGGCCTTCGGTTTCCGCTCTCCGCTGGCGCGGCTCACCAAGATCCTGCTGCCGGCCGCGACCCCCGGCATCCTCGTCGGCCTGCGCACGGCCCTCGGCCAGGCCTGGATGGCGGTGGTGGCCGCCGAGATCTTCGGCGTGCCGGGTGTCGGCGCGCGCATGATGCAGGCCTCCAGCCTCCTCTCCACCGATATCGTGGTCGTCTACATGCTCACCATGGCCGGCCTCTACGGGCTGTTCGATACCGGCTTCGTCGCCCTCCAGAGCTGGCTCCTGCGGTGGCGCGCCTGATGGACCCGATCATCGACATCCGCGGCCTGAGCCTCGCCTACGAGCGCGACGGAATCCGCAACGTCATCCTGTCGGAGCTGGACCTTTCCATCGCGCGCGGGGAGTTCGTGGTCATCGTCGGCGAATCCGGCGTCGGTAAATCCACCGTCCTGCGCGTTCTCATCGGCCTCGCCGCCCCCAGCGGGGGAACGGTGCGCCTCGCCACGCGCGAGGGCTGCCGCACGCCGATGGCGCTGGTGTTCCAGGATGCCCGCCTGCTCCCCTGGCGCCGGGTCGTCGCCAACATCGCATTCGGCCTGGAAGGCAGCGGCCTGTCGAAGCCTCAGCGCCTCGCCAAGGCGCAGGAGATGCTCGACCTCGTCGGACTCGGCGAATACGGCCAGCGCTGGCCGCACCAACTCTCGGGCGGGCAACGCCAGCGCGTCGCCATCGCGCGCGCGCTCGCAGTGGACCCGGACGTGCTCCTGATGGACGAGCCGTTCTCCGCACTCGACAGTTTCACCCGCGAGGGCCTGCAGGACGAGTTGCAGCGCATCCAGGCCGCCACCGGCAAGACCATCCTGTTCGTCACCCACGACATCGACGAGGCCGTGACCCTGGCCGACCGCGTCGTGGTCTTGGCAGGAAGCCCGGGCCGGGTCGCGGCCGACATGACGATCGACGTGCCGCGTCCGCGCCGCCGCCGCGACGAGGCGCTCACCCAGGCTGCCCGAAACCTGCGGGCCGAGCTTTCGGGGCGGTCCGCGGAGCTGTGACCGCACCGTAAGGCCGCTTCCCGAGACGGTCGGCGCCGTCTGTATCGAATCCGTCGCCCCATCCGCGGCGATGCCGCCGGATGCGCCATTGCATCCTGCGGCCAATGATTGCATCGCTCCGCACCCGAGACCGCCTGGACGGTCGATCGGCAGAGAGACCCTACCATGACGCCCGACGAGATTGCCGACCTCAACCGCGCCCGCGCCAGCCTCTCGCGACAGCGCAACGCCTTGGCCAAGCGGATCGGTTCGAGCGAACTCGCAGCTGCCTCCGCCGCCGAGGATTTCATGCGCATCCTCCTCGCCATCGAGGCGGTGGACCGGGCGCTGACCAATGCCGGGCAGCCCTACATGCCGCCCGATGCCGGGGCCTGAAGCATGGCCGATACGAAGGATGCCAACGGCACCAAGCTGGCCGACGGGGATTCCGTCACGCTGGTCAAGGATCTCAAGGTGAAGGGCACCTCCACCACCCTGAAGCGCGGGACGCTCATCAAGAACATCCGCCTCACGGAGGATCCTGAAGAGATCGAGTGCAACGCCGAGAAGGTGAAGGGCCTCGTTCTGAAGACACAGTTCCTTAAGAAAGCCTGAGGATCAATCGCCGGACTCGCTGCTGATCGCGCGGGCCGGCGACCGGCTCAGGCTTCGAATGGCGCGGGACGGGCGGCCCGACTTCTCGGCGATGGCGCGGTCCTGCTCCTCGATCAGTTGCCGGGCGGGCTCGTCACCGTCGAGCCCTCCGAGGATTTCCATGGGAACCCGACGGTTCGAGGCACGGGACTCGTCTTCATAGACCACGTCGAACAGGACTGAGCCCCGCTCCTGCGGTTTCGACTTTGTACGCTTGGCCATGACAAATGCTCGATGATGCGATCGGGGAATGTGATGTCGAGGGTTCGGTAGGCGAAATGTTCGACGTTCGACCGTCTGGTCCCGCCGACATTCCTGCGCCGTGACCGTCACCGTTGGGAGACGCCACGACCGAACTCGCAGCGCTACATGGTCCCGGCGAAACAGGTTGGCAACCCGCCTTTCTGGACGCGCAGGCGCGGTAGACCCGCCTGTGGCATGATGCGTGCGCGCCGCCGGGCAAGACCGGCCTGCCGTGGCGGCCGGTTTGATGATGCCAGGAGCCAAGCCGACGATGACCGATCCGACGCCGCTGACACGTTTTTCCGTCGCACCCTTGGCCCGGATGACCCGGCATCTCGCCGGCGTCGCCGCGGGGCGGGCGGAGCCCGATCTCGTCATCACCGGCGCACGTATCCTCTCCACCTATTCTGAGCGGATCCGGCCGGACAGTGAAGTCTGGATCGCCGGAGGACGTATCGCCGCCGTAAAGCCTGCCGGTGCCTATCACGGGAGTGCCCCCCGTTACGATGCGGGCGGCGGTATTCTGGCGCCCGGCCTGGTGGATCCACATCTGCATATCGAGAGCAGCATGGTGACCGCCTGCGCCTATGCCGAGGCGGCGCTCCTCAACGGCACCACGACCGTCGTCTGCGACAGCCACGAGATCGGAAATGTCCTCGATGCGGACGGCATCGCCTGGATGCTGGAGGATGCCCGCGAGGCGCCGCTCAACATCTACCTCACGGTGCCGAGCACGGTCCCGGCCACGTCGCCAGCCTTGGAAACCGCCGGTGGCGACCTGACGGCCGAGAAGATCGGAGCTTTGTTCGATGCGTGGCCGGAGGCGATCGGCCTTGGCGAGAAGATGGATTTCGTCGCCGTCGCCGAGGGCGATGAAAGGGCGCATGCCATCATCGCGGCCGCTCTGCAACGGGGGCGGCCGGTCTCCGGCCATATCTACGGCCGCGGCTTCGTTGCGGCCTACGCGGCCAGCGGGGTCACTGATACCCACGAAGCCATCGACAGGGACATTGCCGACGACCTGCTCGAGGCGGGTTTGTGGATCTACCTGCGCGGCGGCCCGCCGACCACGCCCTGGCACAGTTTGCCCAAGGCTATCGGCACGATCATCGAACTTGGAGCCTCGGCCAAGCGGGTCTGCGTCTGCACCGACGACCGGGATGCGCAGGATCTCCTCGCTTACGGCCTGGATTGGGTGGTGCGCGAGGCAATCCGCATGGGCATCCCCCGCGAACAGGCATGGTCAATGGGCTCGCTCCATCCGGCGACCCGGTATGGGCTCGATGGCGAGATTGGTGGGTTCGGCGGGGGACGTCGGGCCGATCTAGTCCTCCTCGATGATGACTTGATCCCGCAGACCACATGGTATGGCGGACGGTGCGTGGTCGAGAACCGTGCGGTTACTCCCCTCCTCGATGCGGCACTCTCGCGACCCTATCGATATCCTGCACCAGCCTATGCAACGATGCATCTGCCACAGCCGCTTCCTGCCCTCGTCCCGCCGTTTCCCGAAGGCCGCTGTATCGTCAACGCCATTCGCACCACGCTTCCCGGCATCGAGTTGACCCACGAGCGCTACGATCTGACTCCCGGCCTCGATTGGGTAACGACATTGTGGGACAACGACCTGTGCTTCGTCACCGTGATCGAGCGCCATGGCAGGGCCGGGAACGTCGCGCACGGATTGCTGCGCGCCTTTGGTCTGAAACAGGGCGCTGTCGCGAGCAGTGTCGGCCACGATTCGCACAACGTAATCGTGGCCGGGCTGAATGAAGAGGACATGCGCGTCGCTCTAGATGCGCTGTCGACGATCCAGGGGGGCGTCTGCGTGGTCGAGGATGGGAAGGTCACTGCGATGGTTCCGTTGCCTGTGGCAGGACTTCTCTCCGACAAGCGCGTCGGTCTCGTCGCCGAAGAAGTCCGTTTGCTGAAGGTGGCCTGGGAGCGGGCCGGCTGCACGATCCCCTATATGGGGTTCAACCTAATTCCGCTGTCTGTCATTCCAGAGATTCGGATCACCGACAAAGGCCTCGTGCTGGTGCCGGCCATGAAGATCGTACCGCTTTTTGAACCTGCAGAGAGATAAGATCTACAACTGGGAACCAGGACGCTGCCAACAACGTTGAAACATCAGGTCTCAACAGCCTTTCCCGTGTCGGCTTTCACAAGCCGTGCTATTACCGAATCGGCCAGCTGAATTGTCCGTTGAGGCGATTGGCTGGCCGTTTTACGTTGTCTCCTATGGGCTTGCGCCCTGTCTCCAGGAGAGGACGCTCTTTTTTTGGAGTGAGTTGATGCGGAATCTTCTGACGCTTGTCGTCCTCGGCTTCGTCGGCTTCGTCCTTGTGGCGATGTTCGTCGCACCAACCCAGCCGGATCTGAAGGCTTGGTACCTCAAGAATGCATGCGAACATCTCGATAAGGTGTCTGCGAAAATCTGTGATCCCATGCGTCAGAATGGCGGACAGGCGCTGTGACGGTATCACCGTTCAGCGCTTTTAAGCGGCGGTGACAAACCGGTTTCTCGTGCGCGCGAAGGAGCAGATTTATTGAATTGGGCGGTCCCAACGCTATTTGTCCCAGCCAAGGTGGGGGCGGGTGGAAACGTCACCAGCTGGCCGTTCTTCGCCGGTACAAGTGCAGTGCGGGTTGCAGCCCAACACAATACCGATCCTGCCGAATACCGGTATGACCCGGCACGGTCGGGTCGGAAATACCGGATCTGCTATCGCCTCGATATAGAACGTTATTCGCGAGTAATACCGTACCAATAGCTGATGCTAGATAGTTCTTGAAACAAAAATAGCCCAGTGCCAAATGATGGCGCTGGGCTATCCCCATTTAGCTCAATTAAAAACTAACGCCGGTGTGATATTCAGTAACCGCAGCACAGAGCCCAAAGACGGGTATCTTAAAAGGATGCTCACGACGAATTTCCTGGCGAATGGTCTCTCGGCGCAGATAACAGGCGCTGCTATCGGAACCGTACTCAACGTGTTCAACGGTGCTCCACGGAGCGGACCGCACCTCGTCGAGCTGCATGGGCGCAGCCTGGGTTGTCGAAGCGAAGATAGTGCAGGTTTTGAATGCCGTCAGACAGGCAACCCGCAATGATGTCAGCGCTTTGTATGCCGCCGGGTCCTAAGTTGGCGAGTCAGAACCCGACGGAGGTAGAAAATAACTACCGCTACTGAATCTCTATTACGCCCGCCTGGCCCTCAGACCAGATACAGGGTTGCCGTAGCACGGAACACCTTGGGGCAATGGGCCTCGTTCACGATGCGGAGCGCCTCATCCACCGTGATCTGGCGGTTGAGGGCGAGTTCCTCGAGGGTCATCCAAGTCGATGTCATATGTTTTATCCCTTGCTGTCGGTGACTCAACATGCAGAGGGCGTATTGGTTCATCGAGAAGGTCCGCTGGCAGCCATCGGATGACCAGCAATGTGTATGCTTGAGAACTCGTCATGACCGTCCATCGAAAGACAGAATGCGAGCTCCAGATACGACGAAGGCCGCCCGAAGGCGGCCCATCGCGTATGTTCTGATGGTTGGATGAATTGGAGCGGGCGAAGGGATTCGAACCCTCGACCCCAACCTTGGCAAGGTTGTGCTCTACCCCTGAGCTACACCCGCTCACTATGCCGTGCCGCTTGAGGAGAAGACCCGCCGGCGGCCCCGGACGGCGTCTCTAAACAACATTCCGGCGGGCGTGGCAAGAGCTGTTTTTCGGTTCTTTTGCCGGCGGGCAACTTTCTCGCGTTCTCACCACGTGGCCGTTGGGGAGAGTCCATGGACGATCTCGTCGAGGCGGCTGTGGGTGGCCCGCGTCGTGTCTTTGGGCAAGGCGTCGAGCGCGAAGAAGTCGCTCTGCGCGATTTCCCGGTCTGGCGCCTTCGGTCCGAGGAGTGTGAAGGTGGGGGCGACGTAGACAGCGATGTGGTCGCGGCCCGTTGCGGCGGTGCTGCGGAAGAAGCCATGCAGGCGCAAGGTGTCTGCCGCCTCCACGACGATCTCGGCCTCCTCCCGAAACTCTCGAACCATGGCGTCGACGGCATTCTCGCCAATCTCGATGCCACCCCCGGGCAGGTGCCATCCCTCCACATAAGTATGGCGCACGAGGCAGACGCGGCCCTGAGCGTCGAAGGCGACGCCCCGCACGCCGAGGGTCATTCCACGGGACACGAGGGCGCCGAACTGGAATAACCGTTGGATCAGCGGCCGGTTGAGGAGGGAGCCAATCATACGACGTTGAGGCGGATGGCACCGAAGCCTTCGATGGCCGCCTGCATCACTTGTCCGCGCTCGACCGCACCGACGCCTGAAGGCGTACCGGTGAAGATCAGGTCACCGGGATGGAGCTCGAAATAGGTGGAAAGGAGCGCGATCTGGTCGGCTACGGACCAAATCATCTCCGATAGGTCGCCGGCTTGGCGGGGATTGTCGTCCACCGAGAGTGTGATGGCGCCGCGCATCGGATGCCTGCGACCTTCGACCGGGTGGAGTGGTCCGATGGGTGCCGAGGCATCGGCCGATTTGGCGAGGTCCCACGGGCGGGAAAGGCGCTTGGCTTCGTCCTGAACGTCGCGTCGGGTCATGTCGAGCCCGACGGCGTAGGCGTAGACATGATCGAGGGCATCGGCCGTGGGGATGTCCTGCCCGCCGCGTCCGAGGGCTGCTACGAGTTCCACCTCAAAATGGTAATTGGCGGTGCGGGGCGGATAGGGATGGTCTACTGCATCCGCGCCCGGGACGATCTGAAGCGCGTCCGCCGGTTTCATGAAGAAGAACGGCGGCTCGCGCTCGGGATCCTTCCCCATTTCGCGGGCATGGGCGGCGTAGTTGCGTCCCACGCAATAGACGCGGCGCACAGGGAAAAAGTCCTCGCTGCCAACAATGGGCAGGGCGGTACGGGGTGGGTTCGGGATCACGGACAGCATCGGTTGGGCGCCTCCTCCGGGTTTGCGCTGATCGGTTGCGGCACGGCTCCGTGCCCTGCAAAGACGGGTCACGAACCTTATCATAGGAGGTGAGTTCGCAGCCGCCATCGTGACGGTCCGGCCTCCCCACTTCGTGTTACCCCTCGATCTCCCGCCCAGAGCTGCCCGTGACTGCTCCCGCCGATCTTCTCTTCCGTCTCACTGAGCGCTTGGGGGAGAAGCACGTCCTCACGGCCCCCGCAGAGATTGCACCCCATCTCCGGGAATGGCGCGGCCTCTTTCACGGCAACGCGCTCGCCGTCGTTCGGCCGGCCGATACCGGCGACGTCGCGTTCGTTGTTGCGGCCTGCGCCGACGCTGGAATCGCCATCGTTGCTCAGGGTGGTAATACCGGGTTGGTGGGAGGCGGAGTGCCGCATGGCGGGATCGTCCTGTCGCTTGGTCGCCTCTCGTACATCCGCGCCATCGACCCGTTGAGCGCCAGTATCACCGTCGAGGCGGGCGTCCTGCTCGCCGAGGCTCAGGCGGCGGCCGACCAGGAGGGGATGCTGTTCCCCCTGTCACTGCCCTCGGAGGGCTCGTGCACGATCGGCGGCAACCTCGCCACCAATGCCGGCGGAACCGGCGTCCTTGCCTATGGCAACATGCGCGATCTCGTGCTCGGCCTCGAAGTGGTGCTGGCAGACGGCCGGGTCTGGAACGGGTTGAGCGCGCTGCGCAAAGACAATGCGGGCTACGACCTGAAACACCTGTTCGTTGGATCGGAAGGGACCCTTGGAATCATCACAGCGGCGGTGCTGAAGCTCTATCCCAAGCCTTCGTCGCGGGCAGTCGGCTTTGCGGGTCTTTCGTCGCCGCATTCCGCTCTGGCCTTGTTCGACACGCTTAAACGGACCGCTGGCCATAACCTCACGGCATTCGAGTACATTCCGCGCTTCGGACTCGAAATCGTACTGAAACACAGACCCGCTTTTCCACGTCCCCTTCCCGGGGATCATGCGGGCTACGCGCTCATCGAAATGTCTACGACGCACGCTGGGGCAGAGGCCTCGGATGCCATCGAGACGGCGCTTGCCGCAGCTATCGATCGTGGTCTCGTGGAAAACGCGGTCATCGGGTCGAGTGAGACGCAGAACGCGAGCCTATGGGCGCTCCGAGAAAACTTGTCTGACGTTCAGTCGCTCGAAGGCGGCTCGATCAAGCACGACGTCTCGGTGCCGCTATCGCGTCTCGCCGATTTCCTAGATACGGCGATCGCGGCATGCGAGGCTGAAATGCCTGGCCTGCGTGTCTGCGCCTTCGGGCATTTCGGCGATGGCAACATCCACTTCAACCTTAGCCAGCCTCTCGGCATGGACAAGGCTACGTTCCTCAAGGAATGGGGACGCTTCAACAGGATCGTTCACGACATCGTGCATCGGATGGGCGGGTCCATCGCCGCCGAACATGGCATCGGCCTAATCAAGCGAGACGAACTGGGCCTCTACGCCGATCCGGTCGGCCTGGACCTGATGCGCCGGCTCAAGTGCGCCCTCGATCCGCGAGATTTGCTGAACCCCGGGAAGGTGATCGCGTTGTCAGCGAACCCTCCCCCGGCGCTTCCGAAGGAGTAAGCGCCGGGGGCGTGTGACTTCGCCGCATAAGCCATCCAGACACTCACGGCGTTGTTCACATGCCCCATTGTGCGTCGCACAAGAAAAGATCACAATCGATCTCGCGATGCGCCATGAAACGGCTTCAAGTCCTGATCTAAAGCGTTATTGCGATGAGAGTGCTTCATGGGTGCGCTGCAGCGTCTTATGGGGACGTTAACGGTCCTGACCCCTTCAGTAAGAGGCGGATCGCACCCTCAATGAAGGTCTGCAGCCCAGCGACAACGATGCACCAGCTGCGTCCATGGATTTCAGGGACCGAAGGAGACAAGACGATGCCGATCTCGCAGGCGAGAGTTCCAACTGCCGAGGCAAGCCGCTACCTGAAGCAGCTCTGCCGCCATTGGAGCCATAAATTCCCCGTGGAAGCGACGGACGCGGCCGGTACGGTCCCGTTCGGCGAAGATCGCGTTTGCACGTTCCAGGCAGAGGCCGATGCTTTGTTGATGCGTGTCGCGACTCCTGATCCAGCTGGTCTGACGCGGCTGGAAAACGTGGTGGCCGACCATCTCATGCGTTTCGCCTTCCGCGAGAATCTCGGCGAAATCACTTGGTCGCGCGCTGCTTGACCATCTCGCTGCGAGTCCCGCGCTTGAATCAGCATCACGAATCCCGATCTTGCTGAACGCCCGCCCCGTGGCATATGCGGGATGGAGCTGAGGAGATTGGTGATGACGACGAGCACTGGGGCTGACACGACCGCCCTCTCCTTCGACGAGCGGATCAGCCGCCTCGCCGAGGTGGCGGTCCGCATTGGGCTCGGACTCCAGAACGGCCAGGAATTGGTGATGACGGCGCCGCTCGAAGCCGCGCCTCTCGCCCGTGCGATCACCACCGAGGCTTACAAGGCCGGCGCGTCCCTGGTGACTACTTTCTATTCCGACGACGCTGCGACCTTGGCGCGCTTCGCCCACGCACCTGAGGACGCGTTCGATACGGCGGCGGGCTGGCTCTACAGCGGTATGGCCGACGCGTTCCGGAACGGAGCCGCAAGGCTTGCGATCGCCGGGGATGATCCGTCGTTGCTGGCTGGACAGGACGCCCAGAAAGTCGCCCGCGCCAATCGCTCGCGCTCGAAGGCCTATGTGCCGGCTCTCGAACTCATCGCGAATTTCGCCACGAATTGGACGATCGTTTCAGCGGCGACCCGCCCTTGGGCACGGACTGTTTTCCCGGATTGCGCCGAGGACGAAGCCCTCTCACGCCTGTGGAACGCGATCTTTGCGGCGTCTCGCGTTGACGGTACCGACCCGGTGGGCGAGTGGAAGGCGCATAACGACGCTCTCCACGCCCGCACTAAGATTCTTAACGAGCATCGCTTCGCTGCCTTGCGGTTTCAGGGACCGGACACCGACCTCACCGTCGGCCTTGCCGACGATCACGAGTGGTGCGGTGGGGCCTCCGTTTCGCGCAGCGGGATCCTGTGCAACGCCAATATTCCCACCGAGGAGGTGTTCACCACGCCTCACAAGTCGCGGGTGGACGGCCACGTGGCAAGCACCAAGCCCTTATCTTACCAGGGTACGCTGATCGACGGCATCCGGGTAAGGTTCGAAGATGGGCGCATCGTCGAGGCGACGGCTCGCACAGGGGGCGATGTCCTCGCGCGCGTCCTCGACACGGATGAGGGGGCTCGCCGTCTAGGTGAGGTCGCCCTGGTGCCGGCTTCGTCTGCTATCTCCGCTTCTGGACTGCTGTTTTACAATACCCTGTACGACGAGAATGCGGCGAGCCACATCGCCTTGGGGCAGGCGTACAGCAAATGCTTCCGCGACGGCGGTGAAGGCTTCAGTGAGGACGATCTCACGGCACGGGGTGCGAACCGCAGCCTGATCCATATCGACTGGATGATTGGCTCGGCCGAGATCGACGTCGATGGCCTCACCGCCGAAGGGCGCGCCGTGCCGGTTATGCGCGCTGGGGAATGGGTGGGCTGAAGCGTCGAAGGCAGTAAGCGGGCCAAGGCTCAGAAGCTTGGCCCCTTCGTCGCGCCGAGAATGCGGGCGGGATGGGCAAGCGTCCCACTCTGGAGCATGACCACGTAGCTGTCGGCATGACCTGAACGAGCGAGGCTACGCGGGAGCTCGAAATGCGCGGCCTGGCCCATCCAGGCTCCGACCTTGTGCATCCCGCGCACCACGTTCACGTAATCGATCACCTGTCCCTTGTTCTCACCGTGCCCGACTGCCGTCCTGTGCCTGCGCAGGATCGGGAGTAGCCAGACCTCGCCGCTTCCCCGTCCGGCGCCGATATCGATGGTGATACGGTCCCCCTGGTCCGTTGCCTTTACAGGCACCATAAGGCCCCCCGACTGTCGCGCCGTGCGGAGGCTTCGGTCGAGGAAGGCCTGGTCCGACCTGAACGGGGATGGCTCGCCGTTGACGATGGCCTGCGGTGTGAAAAGCTGGCGCTCGCCATGGCTCAGAGCATAGGCGCGCTGGCGTTCGGTGAAGGCCGGGATCGCGAGTTCGTCCTTCCAGCCAAGATAGTCCCAGTAGGTGACCGGAAGGGTCAGGGCGATGATGTCGGCCTGCTGGGCGTAATCCCCCATCATCCGCGAGGCCTGCTGGCAGGCGCCGCAACCTTGGCTGGTGAAGAGCTCGATCACCGCGCGAGGCGGCTCGGCGTGTGCCGGGCCAGTCATGCACGAAAGGAGAAGTGTCAGTGTGAGAGGGTTCAGCGCGGAGCGGCGTAGCCGTAAAGCGGATCGGACCATATCCCTATGTGACAGCGCCTCAACCGGAAACAGAAGTCACGTTGCCTCGATGGGCCACGGATGGATCAGGCTGCTTAACTGGAGCAACCTTGGGTTTGGGCAGCATGTTCGGCCGCCACCGCCTGTGCATCCACAACCACTGACCCGGATTTTCCCGAACCCATTCCTCAACCACGCGTGTCATCGCCTGCATTGCGCCCTGCACATCAATTTCGCCCTTGGCATCGCGGGGTAGGTCGAGGGGAGGCGTGAGTTCGAGAAGGAAGCGGGCATTGTCCTTGCGCACCACGCGGACCCCGTGGACGGGGCATTCGTAATGCTTGGCGAGCTTGGCGAGCAGCGGATTCACCAGAACGGGTCGACCAAAGAACTCCACGACTACGCCACGGGTGAAATGCTGATCGATGAGCTGGCCGAGATGGCCGCCGCGTTCCACGACGCCCTGCATGGAAAATACGGCGCCCTGCCCCGCCGCCGCCAGGCCACCCATGGTCTCTCGGCGCACCTCGGCGACGAGGCGGGCCGAGGCTATATCGTTGGGCGGCCGGAAAATCGCCGTGGCCTCGAGGCCGTAGCGAGCGGCGCAGATCGCCGGCAATTCCCAGTTGGCGAGGTGTGCGGCGAAGATCAGCCCTGGCTTGCCGTCGTCGCGCAAAGCCTCGAAATGCTCCGCGCCGGCAACGGACATGCGCTGACTTGCTGGATCGGCGGGGTCGATATCGAATAGGGTTGCAAGATGTGCGTATTCCGCTCCCGTCCGGCCTAGATTGTCCCAGGCTTGGCGCGCGAGCGCCCTGATCGCGGCCTCATCTTCCTCGGGATAGGCGGCACGCAGGTTCGCCAATGCGATGCGGTTCGCGGGTAGGAAAGGACCTACTCTCCGTGCAATCGCCCCGCCGGTCCGGCTCGCCCGCTCGGTCCCCAGCAATCGCGCCAGCCAGAATAGGCAGCGGACCAACGGAATCATGGCGATCCCCGCCATCCGGGGCAGATGGCGGTTCAGGACGAGGGCAAGACGCAGCACGAGACTATCCGGGAGTGGCTATCGTGCGCGTGTAGAACATTTTCTGGGTAAGGGGCAGCCTGAGGTGAATGCGAGTCTCGTGGCCCAGGCGACATATCAGTCGATCGCCACGAGGATTTTCCCGAACACCTTGCGCGATTCCAGGCGTTCCAGCCCCTGTGAAAAGTCCGCGAGTGGCAGCACGGTATCCACTACTGGCGTGATCCCCTCGGCCATTTTCGCCAGGGATTGGCGGATGTTGGCCATAGAGCAGCCGAAGGACCCGGTAATGCGGTACTGTTGCTGGAACAGCTGCATGAGGTTCATGGTCGTAGAGACACCGGAGGTGGAACCACAGGTGACGAGGCGGCCGCCGCGCTTGAGGCATAGGAGCGAGCCGTTCCAGGTATCCGGGCCGACATGCTCGAACACTACGTCTACACCCTTTCGCTTGGTCAGGCGGCGGACCTCGCCTTCGAAGCGCTCGTCGCGGTAGTTGATGACGTGATCGGCGCCCAGCGCCTTGGCCATCTCGCCCTTCTTGTCGTCCCCCACCGTCGTGAACACAGTGCAGCCAATGGCTTTGGCCATCTTGATCGCGGCGGTACCGATCCCCGAGCCACCGGCATGAACGAGGATGCTCTCGCCAGGCTCCAGCTTGGCATTGTCGAACAGCATGTGCTGGACAGTGCCGAAGGCGATTGGAGCACAGGCTGCATCGGTGAAGCTCACCCCATCGGGTACCTTCACTACGAGACGTGCTGGCATGGTGACACGCTCGCGCGCGAACCCGTCGATATGGAAGCCCATAACGCCGGAGACGTCCTCGCACAGGTTGTCTCGACCCTCCCGGCAGGCCTTGCAGCGACAACACGTCTGCGCGCCGTACATCACCACGCGGTCGCCCTCACGCAGATCCGTGACGCCCTCGCCAACGCAGACGATCTCGCCCGAGGCTTCGGCCCCTACCGTGAGCGGCATCTTGCGCTTGGCGAAGGCCATGCCGCGAAAGCCCCAGACGTCGATGAAGTTCAAGCCCACCGCGCGCACGCGGATCTGAACCTCGCCCCCGCCGGGAGCTGCCGGCGGATCGACCTCGCTGAGGCGCAGGTCGCGGTCACCGAAGAGTTGGAGGGCTTGCATCGGGCTTGTCTCTCGTCGGGCGCTTCGGGCTCCGAACCTCCTTCGTACCACCTCATCCTGAGGTGCCCGCGTGGGCGGGTGTAGAGGGAGGGCTACGGGGCCCGCGTGCCGTCTGGAGTCCTCCTTCGAGGCCTCCACAATGCTCCGGCACCTCAGGATGAGGGAACGGAATGGGTAGGGCGCCTTATCGACTGAAAGTCGGCTCGGCTCAATCCGGCGCGAGGTAGCGTCGCCGCGCCCAGCCGAGGATTGGGCCGGCCTTGACCCGACACCAGGTGAGACCGCTCGGCGTCTCGTTGGTGCAGCCGAAGCCGCGCAGGCGCGCGCCTTCTGGTGCCTGGCCCAGTACGGGCGCGGAAGCATCCGGGGTCTCGCGGATACTCAACGCGTCGCCGCGCGGAAGACCATCGACGCGGAAAGCGCCGGTTTCGGCGATTGCCGGAGCTGCTGTCAGAACCAGCGCGTAGATGAGGCGAAGGCGCAATGGATCGTCCACCTCAAGTCCGATGGATGCCCATCATCGCTGTCAGCCCACCGTCTACCGGCAGAACGGCGCCGGTGATGTAGGCGGCGCCATCTCCCATGAGGAAGGCCACCAGCGCCGCCACTTCCTCCGGCTTGGCGAAGCGTCCGGACGGAATCTGCTTCTCCATGCCGGTGCGGTGCGCGGCATAAGGAGCCATCATGTCAGTGTCGATGAAGCCCGGCGCGATGACGTTGACGGTTACCCCACGCTTGGCAGATTCGATCGCCAGCGTCCGGCAATAGGAGATCAGCGCACCCTTCGTGGCCGCATAAGCGGCATTACCCGGATTGGCCTGGAGGGCCGCCACCGAACCGATGGCGACGATGCGGCCGGAGCGTCCGCGGATCATGCCGCGCACCAGCGCTTTGGCCATGCGGGTCAGAGACCAGAAGTTCACCTGCATCGCCGCCTCGGCTTTGTCCTGCGCCATCATCGCGGCCAGCACGTCGTAAGATTGGCCTGCATTGTGGACCAGCCCGTAGAACGCTTCCCCCTCCTGGGCCTCGCAGAAAGCCTCTAGGGCATCGCGATCGGCGAGGTCGAGAGGGTGGGCGGTGATCGCCCGTTCGGGGTGAGTCTGAACGAGTTCGGCGACAAGTCGCTCCGCCGCCTCGCCCGATGACCGATAGGTGAAAGCGACGTCGTAGCCGGAGGTGACCAGCGCGCGTACGATGGCCGATCCGAGGCCGGAGGCGCCGCCCGTGACGAGGACGCGGCGGGACACTTCGTTCGTCATGCCGGCTCGTCCCCGAGGACGAGGCAGGTATTCTGCCCGCCGAATCCGAAGGAATTGGACAGAACCCGGCTGACCCGTGCGTCGCGTGCGCTCGTTACCACGTCGAGGGAGAGAGCTGGGTCCGGCACAGCGTAATTGATCGTCGGTGGGATGCGGCCATGGGTGACGGTAAGGAGCGAGATCACCGCCTCGATAGCCCCCGCGGCTGTCAGCGTATGACCGATCATCGACTTGTTCGATGAGATCGGCAGGGAGCGGATCCGCTCACCGAATACGGCAGCGCAGCCCAACGCCTCCATCTTATCATTTTCCGGCGTCGACGTGCCGTGGGCGTTGATCGTGTCGATCGAATCCGGCTCGGTGCCAGCATCGTGCAGGGCTGCGCGGATGGCGGCGATGCCGGGCGCCCCGTCCGGGCTCGACCGGGTACGGTGAAAGCCGTCACCCTTCTCGCCGCAACCGAGAACGTAGCCGAGGATCGTCGCGCCGCGTGCACGCGCTGCCTCGGCATTCTCGAGGACCAGGGCGGCGGCCCCCTCCCCCATGACGAAGCCGTCGCGGTTCTTGGAGAACGGCTTCGAGGCCCCCTCCGGCGGATCATTCTGGGTCGAAAGTGCGGAGAGCAGCGAGAATCGGATCAGTGATTCCGGGTTCACCGAACCGTCGGTGCCGATACACAGGGCCGCCTGCATCTCGCCCCGCCGGATCGCCTCGACGCCGAGTTGGATCGCGGTGGCGCCGGATGAGCAGGCGGTGGACAGCGAGATCGGCGATCCTTTGGTGCCGAACCGATCGGCGATGTTGTCGGCCACGGTAGCGAAGATGAAGAGATCGTGCCAAGCGTCGAACCGTCCGCTCGATGCCGCTCGCTGGAGGTCGGAATAGGTGATGTCGCCGTTCTGGCCGGACGCCTGTGCCAGCGACTGGCGCTGCGGCCATTCCATTTCCACCGGCGGTACGGCGATGAACAGCGCGCCGGGGAAATTGCCCTTCGTCCCGATGCCGGATTGGGTGATCGCCTCCTCGGCCGCCTCTTCGGCGAAGCGCTGCGACAGGGCGGGCGCCACGAGCGGGTCGGTATCGAGGAAATCTACCGTGCCGGCGATGCGGGTGCGCAGGCCGTCTGTAGAAAAACGGGCGATGCTGTGGATGCCGGACCGGCCGGCGGTGAGCGCGGTCCAATTGTCGACCTGTCCCTGCCCCAGGGACGTGACGATGCCGAGGCCTGTCACGGCGACCAGCGGCCTGCCATGGCTGTCCCGGAAGTTCCGTGAATCGGGGGGAGAGGAATTCGTCATCGCGCCGTCTTGCTATCGTTCCGACCGAACGGCCTTGAAGATGCCCCGCCCCGAACATTCGGGCCGATCGATCACGGTTGCACCGGTCTTAGCGGAATTTCCGTTCGCTGACAGCCACATCCCTGCCGGTCACGACAGCGCGCTTAACCGGATCACGCCCTCACCACGGCGATGGCCGACGGTGGTGATCGTGATCTCGCGCGCCGTTCCTTCCGAAATGAGTGCGGCGGCGAGTGCCGCCCCCAGCGGCGCCGTAACTTCGAGCGAATGGCCGGTAAGGTCCCCGAGGGCTGTGATGGGGGTTCCGGGCGTCAGTACGTCCAGGGCAGCACGCTCCTCGGCAGTGATCTCTTTGACGCCGGTGGCACCCGAGATCACCAGATCCGGCTTGGAAGCGGCCTCGCCCCACAAGGTGGAGAGGCTACGCCCTACGCTGCCGGCCTCGCGCCGGGGGCGATCGCTTTCCACTGGGAGAAGGCGGGCGAAGATCGTCGCCTCGCGCGCCGCTGCGGTCTCGGCGGCTTCCAGCATGAGGAAAGCGGCGGTACTTCCCAAAATGACGCCGGCCTCGCCTTCACCCTCGCGCTCGAAAACCGGTCGGTAATCGCCCTTCCGCAGGTATCCGCCCATCTCGTGGACGACGAGAACGTCGGGGCGTTCCGCGCTGTAGGAGCCGCCCACCAGCATCGTATCGATCTGGCCCGAAGCGATGCGGCTCTGGGCGTTGCGCAAGGCGTCGACGCCCGAAGCCTCCTCGCCCATGAACGTGCGTGAGGCGCCCGTGACACCATGGACGATGGCGATGTTGCCAGCGAGCAGGTTCGAGAGTTGGGCCAGGAAGAGGGTCGGGCGTAGGTCGTTCTGCAGGTGCTCGTTGAGATAGGCGCCCGGGTCGGCCGCGTCGCGCAGGCCGGTCAGGATCGCACCGTCCACCGCCGTATCACGCTCGCCGCCGCCGCAGGCGACGACGAGATGCATCGCTGCCTTGAAGGCGGCGTCCTGTTTCACTCCAGCCGAGTCGAGGGCAAGCCCGGCCGCGTAGACGCCCAGGCGCTGCCACGCCTCCATCTGCCGCTGGTCGGATTTCTTGGGGATCTGTCCATCGAGCAAGAGCGGCGGGGCCGGATGGACGGGATAGGGCGCAAAGCGCTCCGTATCCGTAGCCTTCGGCCTGCCCGCTGCGAAGGCTTCGAGGTGGGCGGCGATTCCCTCTCCGGCACAGGATACGAGGCCGATGCCGGTGACGACCACGTCGCGCCGGTCCATGCTGGTCTTGCTCATGCCGGAACCGCTCCCCCGGGGGGAGCCCCTGCCGCAACCGCGCGATCCATCAGGCCGATCCGCTCCGCGCGTTCGCGCATGGGAGCATCGAGCCCTGCGGGAAACGGCATGGTTCGGAAGCGCAACTCTGCATCGGCCAGAGGTTTGCCCTCGTGGCGGATGGAAGCCTTGGTCACCGCGTAACCAGAGCCGTCATGCTCCAGACTCGCCTGCACGACGAGTGTCGCCCCAGGGCCGACGAAGGAGCGGAACCTCGCCTTGTCGACCGCCATCAGGAACGGCATCCGCACGAAGTCGAGATGGGCGAGGAGCAGGTATCCCGAGGCCTGGGCCATGGTCTCCGTGAGGAGTACCCCGGGCACCAGGGGATGACCGGGAAAGTGACCCTCGAAGACCGGGCTCTCCATCGGCACGTGAGCTAGCGCCTCGATCCGGCCGGCGGCCTTGTCGAGACTCGTCACCGTGTCGATCATCTCGAAATATTCGAGGCGCATGGCGTCAAAGGCTCCGCTGGGGACTAGAGGCTCCGCTGGACACTCAAAGGCTCGGCCGCTGGGCTCGCCCTTCAGGCCTTGGCGGCCTTCTCGGCCACCAGCGCGTCGATGCGGGCACAGAGGTTCTTCAGCACGAAATACTCCTCGGCCGGCACCTTGCCCTCGTTGACCTCCTGGGTCCAACGCTCCAGCGGCAGCTTGATGCCGAAGGCTTTGTCCACCGCGAAGGCGATGTCGAGGAAGGCGAGCGAATCGATGCCGAGATCCTCAATGGCGTGACTCTCGGGCGAGATGGTGTCGCGCGGGATGTCGGCGGTGTCGGCGATGATGTCCGCGACGCGGTCGAACGTAGCGGTTGTCGGCTGGTCAGACATGCGTTCTCGCCGTTTTCTTCTCTGTGGCGCGCCGTGGCAGATCCGGTGTCGGATCCCCTGGCGGGCGCGGCCGGTCCGAGGCTGGCGCGTGAACCCGGCGCCCCCCGGGTCGCGCAGCATGCCCCCGAAGCGGCGTCGCGCCGCTTCCGATCGAAGGCGGTCCCTTACACGAGGGGGTGGTGCCGGGCAACCTTGACAGATACTCGGCTCGGGCTCGCGCCTTCGTGCGCCTGCGGGGCGCCCCGGACCATTCCGCCCGTCGATGCCTTGACCTACATGCGGAGGCGCGTCCGTTCGGCGTGGACCTGTGCTCTACTTCCTGCGCGAAACCATCGAGCGTGAGGCATGCCAGGAGGCGGCAGAGGTGACGAGAATGGAACGACCTACATCCGTCGATGCGGCGGAACTGCCGACGGACCATCGCAGCCGCGCCCAAGGAGGCGCGCGCATCGCCCTGGTCCTGGCGCTGTCCGCCCTCGGCCTGTGGGTGCTCCACCCGTTCCTTCCGGCGCTGGCCTGGGCCGTGATCCTCGCCATCGCGCTCTGGCCGCTCTATGCGAAGGCGGAACGGCGCTGGCCGCCCGGTGGCCACAACATCCTGCTGCCGAGCCTGTTCACCCTGGCGGTAGCGCTGGTCTTCCTCGCGCCCCTGGTGGTCCTCGGGGTACAGGCGGCGCGGGAGGCCCATGACGCGATGGCCTGGGCCAAGTCGGCCGAGCGCAGCGGTATCCCCGTACCGGAATTCCTGTCCCACCTTCCCTACGGTGCGGCCAAAGCGAGCGCATGGTGGAGCGAGACTCTCAGCCACCCGTCCGCCGGGTCCGAGATCCTGCACAAGCTCGACAACTCGACCACGATCGGCCTGACCAAGAGCCTCGGGGCTCAAGTCGTTCGCCGGGTTGTGCTATTCGGCTTCACCCTGCTGACGTTGTTCTTCCTGTTCCGTGACGGGCGAACTGTCATCAGGCAGTCGCTGACGGCGAGCGCCCGCCTGTTTGGCCCGCGCGGCGAGCGGGTGGCCCGCCAGATGGTGGCTTCCGTCCATGGCACCGTCGATGGGCTGGTGCTGGTCGGCCTCGGCGAAGGCGTTCTCCTTGGAATCGTTTACTATTTTGCGGGCGTGCCGCATCCGGTCCTGCTCGGCGCGCTGACGGCGGTGGCGGCGATGATCCCCTTCGGAGCGCCGCTGGTCTTCGGCATTGCCGCACTGATCCTGCTCGCTGGCGGGGCGGTGATCCCGGCGGCGGTGGTGGTGGTGGCAGGCTTCGTCGTCACCTTCGTCGCCGACCATTTCGTGAGGCCGGTCCTGATCGGCGGCACCACCCGCCTGCCCTTCCTCTGGGTGCTGCTCGGCATCCTCGGCGGGGTCGAGACGTTCGGTCTGCTCGGGCTTTTCCTCGGCCCGGCGGTGATGGCGGCCCTGGTGCTATTGTGGCGGGAGTTCACAGATGGGGACACGGCGCAGGCCACATCCATAGGCCCGCGCGGCCCGTAATTCGAGCCGCCCGCAACCGCCATAGGACGGCCGAAACGACCGCCATCGGACGGTGTTTCGAGGGATTGCAAAGGCGGCTCAGATTCCGGTGGAATGTCCGGGCCGAAAGGCCCTCCCCTGACCGGGGAGGGCCTTCCTCGCATCGTAGGCTTACGCCGCCAGCGAGCGCAGGACATAGGGCAGGATTCCGCCGTTGCGGAAGTATTCCAGCTCGTCCAGCGTATCGATCCGGCAGGTGAGCGGCACCTCTGTCTTGGTGCCGTCGGCCGAGGTGATCTCGGCGATCATGGTCTGGCGCGGCTTGATGTCGCCCGAGAGGCCGAGAAGGCTGACGGTCTCGTCACCCTTGAGGCCGAGCGACGCCCAGGACGTCTCGCCTTGAAACACCAGCGGCACGATGCCCATGCCCACGAGGTTCGAGCGGTGGATACGCTCGAAGCTCTCCGCCACCACGGCGCGGACGCCGAGGAGCTTCGTGCCCTTGGCCGCCCAATCGCGCGACGAGCCGGTGCCGTATTCCTTGCCGGCGAAGACGACGAGCGGCGTGCCGGATTCGGCGTATTTCTGGGCGGCGTCGTAGATGTACATCCGCTCGCCGGACGGCTGGAACAGGGTCCAGCCGCCCTCGACCACGTTGCCGTTCTCGTCCCGGACCATCTGGTTCTTGATGCGGATGTTGGCGAAGGTGCCCCGCATCATGACCTGGTGGTTGCCGCGGCGGGTGCCGTACTGGTTGAAGTCCTGCACCCGGACCTGATGCTCCTGCAGGTAGGCGCCGGCCGGCGAGGCCGCGCGGATGTTACCCGCCGGAGAGATGTGGTCGGTGGTGATGGAATCCTGGAACAGGCCGAGGATGCGGGCATCGACGATGTCGGTGATCGGCGCCGGCGTCTTGGTCATGCCCTCGAAATAGGGTGGGTTCTGCACGTAGGTGGAGGTCGAATCCCACTTGAAGGTCTCGGCCTCGGTGACCTCGACGGCCTTCCAGTAATGGTCGCCGCTGAACACGTCGGCGTAGCGCGACTTGAACAGGGTCGAGGTGATGTTGGCCTCGATGAACTCGGCGACCTCTGCCGTGGAGGGCCAGATGTCGGCGAGATAGACCGGCTGGCCATCGGAGCCGATGCCCAGCGGCTCGGTGGTGATGTCGATCTGCATCGAGCCGGCGAGCGCGTAGGCGACGACCAGCGGCGGCGAGGCTAGGTAGTTGGCGCGCACGTCGGGGTTCACGCGGCCTTCGAAGTTGCGGTTGCCGGAGAGCACGGCCGCCGCGACCACGTCGTTGTCATTGATCGCCTTCGAGATCGGCGCCGGCAGCGGGCCGGAATTGCCGATGCAGGTGGTGCAGCCGAAGCCGACGAGGTTGAAGCCGAGGGCGTCGAGGGGCGCCTGCAGGCCCGCGCTCTCCAGATACTCGGCGACCACCTGCGAGCCCGGCGCCAGGGAGGTCTTCACCCAGGGCTTGGAACGCAGGCCCTTGGCGACGGCGTTGCGGGCGAGGAGCCCCGCGCCGATCATCACGCTCGGGTTCGAGGTGTTGGTGCAGCTCGTGATCGCGGCGATCACCACGTCGCCATGGCCGATATCGTAATTCGCCCCGTCGACGGGGTAGCGCTTGGCGATGTCGGCGGCTCGTCTGAACTCGGTCTCCATGGACTGGGCGAAGCCCGGCTTGGCGCCGTCCAGCAGCACCCGGTCCTGCGGCCGCTTGGGGCCGGCCAGCGACGGACGCACGTCACCCATGTCGAGGGAGAGGGAATCGGTGAAGACGGGGTCCGGGGTCTGCGCGTCGCGCCACATGCCCTGAGCCTTGGCATAGGCCTCCACGAGGGCGATCCGGTCGTCGGCGCGGCCGGTCACCTTGAGGAAGTCGATGGTCTTCTGGTCGATGGGGAAGAAGCCACAGGTGGCGCCGTATTCGGGGGCCATGTTGGAGATCGTGGCGCGGTCGGCCACCGCCATGTCGTCGAGGCCGGGGCCGTAGAATTCCACGAACTTGCCGACCACGCCCTTCTTACGCAGCATCTGCGTCACGGTGAGCACGAGGTCGGTGGCGGTGGTGCCCTCGGGCAGCTTGCCCGACAGTTTGAAGCCGACGACTTCCGGGATCAGCATGGAGAGCGGCTGGCCGAGCATGGCGGCCTCGGCCTCGATGCCGCCCACGCCCCAGCCGAGCACGGCGAGGCCGTTGACCATGGTGGTGTGCGAATCGGTGCCGACGAGGCTGTCGGGATAGGCGAGCTCGGTGCCGTCTTCTGTCTTGGTCCACACCGTTTGCGACAGGAACTCGAGGTTCACCTGGTGGCAGATGCCGGTGCCGGGGGGGACGACGGAGAAGTTGTCGAAGGCCGACTGGCCCCATTTCAGGAAGGTGTAGCGCTCGCCGTTGCGCTCGTATTCCAGCGCCACGTTGTCGGCCAGGGCCTTCGGGGTGCCGAACTCGTCGACGATGACCGAGTGGTCGATGACGAGATCGACCGGGACCAGCGGGTTGATCTTCTGGGGGTCGCCGCCGAGAGCGACCATGGCGTCGCGCATTGCGGCGAGATCCACCACGGCGGGCACGCCGGTGAAGTCCTGCATCAGCACGCGCGAGGGGCGGAAGGCGATCTCGGTCTCGACCTTGCCGAGGTTGCCGAGCCACGCGACGGTGGCGGAGATGTCGTCCTTCTTCACCGAGCGGTCGTCCTCGAACCGCAGCAGGTTCTCGAGGATGACCTTCATCGAGAAGGGCAAAGCCGTCGCATCGGCGAGGCCGGCCTGCTCGGCATGGGGGATGGAGTAGTAGGTGTAGGATTTGTCGCCGACGGTGAGGGTCTGGCGGGAGTGAAAGCTGTCGAGTGATGCCACGGCTTGTTTCTTCCTCACGAGCGGTTGTCGAACACGCGCAGGCATGACCTGCGCCACGAAGTCGTGTTCGGCTGGAGCGCTTCTAAAAAAAGCGCGCGCCGCTCCGGGGGTGCCCGGACAGGATGTTGCGCGACGAGCGATTTGGACGCTCGGGACTCGCGCGGCGCAGCCTGCGCCCCGTATAGAACACTTCGAAACTGGCCGCTACGCCCTGCTGTGACACGAGCGCAGGAGTGTCGGGGAGAACGTGGACGAGCCTCGGTGCGCGAGCTATGCAGGCGGCCATGCCGGAGCATTCCATGATCGCCTTTCGCCTGCCCCCGGAGATCGAAGCGCATATGGATGCGCATGGTCGGCGGACAGGCCAAGACGCGCGTGAAGACGCCCGCGACGCGATCCTAGATTACCTTGAGGATCGTGCGGACGTTCAAATCGCCGAGCGGCGGCTTGCCGACCTGAAGGCGGGGAAAAGCGACTCCGTTCCCATCTCGGAACTCCTCGCTCGGTATGCATTGTGATCGCGGCCGTCGCGCACGATCCTCTTACCCTTGCGATGCAGCGGTTTGCCCCATCCACAAAACTGCCAACGAGTCAGAACCCTCACGTCGGTATGAGGCGTGACAGGCGCCCTCTTCCGGCTACGGCATTCACGCCTCTCGCGGGCGGCTCGGGTCCCCTCTCCTGGAAGGAGAGGGACAGGGTGAGGTGTGTGACCTCTCCGGGGATGGACCACACCTCACCCCAGCCCTCTCCTTCCAGGAGAGGGAGTTCCGCTGCGCCTCATGCCAACCCTCCTGGATCGAGGGAACGGCTGTCGAGCAGATGCGTAAATCCAGTAGCCTTCCAGGAGAGGAAGCCCGCGCCGCCCGCGCGAGACGTGAAAGCCGCAGTCCCCGTGAGCAGTTGGAGGCGTGCCGTCGCCGGCGGCCGACAGGGCGCCCCGTGCGGCTGACCGCTACGAACCTCGCCGCCCGCCGCTCCGGGCGCCGCATCTTCTCGGGTCTGTCCTTCGCGCTCGGCCCCGGCGAGGCCTTGATGGTGACGGGGCGCAACGGCGCGGGAAAATCCACCCTGCTCAGCCTTCTCGCCGGCCGGTTGAAGCCGGATGCCGGCACCATCGCGGTTGCCGACGTGGGCGAGTCGACGCTGGCCGAATGTCTCCACGTGGTCGGCCATCGCGACGGGCTGAAAAGCCCGCTGACGGCGGAGGAGAACCTGACCTTCGCCCGCGACCTCCTCGGCGCGCCCACCGCGAGCCCGGACGAAGCGTTGAACGAACTCGGGCTCGGCCATGCCCTGCGGTTGCCGGTGGCCTACCTCTCCGCCGGCCAGCGCCGCCGCGTCGCCCTCGCCCGGCTTCTCGTCTGCCGGCGGCCCCTCTGGCTGCTCGACGAGCCGACGGCGGCCCTCGACACCGCCTCTCAGGCCGTGCTCGCCGGATTGATGGCGCGGCACCGGGCCGAGGGCGGCCTCATCGTGGCGGCCACCCACCAGTCCCTCGGCCTGGACGATGCCCGCGAATTGCGCATCGACGAGGCGTTAAAACCCGCACCCGCCCCGGCCAGCGGGAATGCTGCCGATTCGGAGGTGTGGTGGTGATCGGCGTGATGCGCGCTCTCATCGCCCGCGACCTGCAGCTCGCCGCCCGCGTCGGCGGCTCGGGCGCCCTGTCGCTGGTGTTCTTCCTGATGATCGTCGCCCTCGTGCCGTTCGCGCTGGGGCCCGACCTCAATCTTCTCTCGCGGATCGGTCCGGCCATCCTCTGGCTCGCGGCGGTGCTCGCCACCCTGATCGGCCTCGACCGCCTGTTCCAGGCCGACGAGGAGGACGGCTCCCTCGACCTGATGACCGGCGCTCCCGCGCCGATGGAGATGGTGGTGCTCGCCAAGGTGGTCGCCCATTGGCTCACCACCGGCCTGCCGCTGGCACTGGCTTCGCCGCTCTTTGGGCTGCTCGTCGCCCTCGACGGCACCGCCATGGGCGCCACCTCCCTGACTTTGCTGCTGGGGACGCCGGCCCTGACCTTCATCGGCGCCGTCGGCGCCGCGCTCACCGCGTCGATCCGCCGGGGCGGCCTGATCCTCGCCGTCCTGGTGCTGCCGCTGATGATCCCGACGCTGATCTTCGGCGTCTCCGCGACCGAGGCGGCATCCGGCGGCACGGTGCCCTTCACGACGCCCTTGCTGATCCTGTCGGCCCTCAGCCTGATCGCGGCGGTGATCGGGACCTTCGCGGCGGCCGCGGCCCTGCGCTGGTCGGAATGATCAGCGCCCCTCGGCGACCGGGATGACGATCTCGTTGCGCCGCAGGAAAGGGATCGCGAAGGGTGGATCGTAGCTCAGGACGCTCGACGGGCCCGTCGTCTCGCGGGCCATCTTCGCCAGGACCTGCCGGAGAACCGCCTCGCGTTTCTCACGGGCTCTCGCATCGAGTGTGCCGGAGAAGTGGAGCGCGGCGAAGGTCGCGGCAGGCAGCCGAGTGATGCGGACCGCCGGGTCGGTCGGGACCGGCGGTCCGGCCTTCGCGATGGCGGCGGGCAGGAAGAAGCGCATGACGCGCAGATCGCCGCCCTGCTCCACCGGCACGGTCATGGCAATCAGGGTGCCCTGTTCCACCGGCACCGTCATCGCGATGCGGTCGTCTCCGCCATTGGAGCCGGTGATGTACCGGAACAGCCGGCGAAACGCCTCGGCATCGCCCGGATCCGCCATGTCGGTCTCGACCGCGACACGCGGTTCGTAGCGGCGGATCTCGACGTTGCGGGGCAATTGCTCGACCACCTCGTAGCGCGGCTGCTCGTAGGTGGCACGGATGCCGACCACGGATAGGAGCGATTCCGCGAAGGTCAGGGCGTAGTAGAGGGCTTTGTCGAGCATGGCGTCGGCTCAACGCCCCATCGACGGCCGCGTTTCCAATCCGGCCGCCAAACGGCGCCATTCCGTCGGCGGCAGGCCGGTCCAGCCACGGAAGGCGCGGGTGAAATGCGCGGCGTCGGCATAGCCGAGATCGAGGGCGTGCGCGAAGAAATGATCGACGCGGCCGGACTGCGCGTAACGCCCGCATTGATGCTGCACCGCACCTTGGGCTAGGTCCACGGACCATGTGGACACGTCTTGCCCATCCCGGTCACTTCCTGCGTTGGACCGGCCCCGTGATGCCCTGGCTCGCGGGGCTCTCAGCCGTGCTGCTCGCAATCGGCCTGTACCTCACCTGGTTCGTGGTCCCGCCCGATTACCAGCAGGGCGAGACCGTGCGGATCATGTATATCCACGTGCCGGCGGCCTGGCTCGGCGTGTTCTTCTACGGGTCGATGGCGATCTCGGCGATCGGCACCCTGGTCTGGCGCCACCCCCTCGCGGATGTGGCGCAGCGCGCCGCGGCGCCGATCGGGGCGGCCTTCACCCTGATCTGCCTCGTCACCGGCTCGCTCTGGGGCAAGCCGATGTGGGGCACCTACTGGGTCTGGGACGCGCGCCTGACCTCGATGCTGATCCTGTTCCTGATCTATTGCGGCATCATCGCCCTGTGGCGCACGATCGAGGATCCGAACCGGGCCGCGCGCGCCATCGCGATCCTGACGCTGGTGGGCGCCGTGAACCTGCCGATCATCAAGTTCTCGGTGAACTGGTGGTCGACGCTGCATCAGCCGGCCTCGATCATGCGCATGGGCGGCTCCAGCATCGATCCCTCGATGCTCTACCCCCTGCTCGAGATGATCCTCGCCTTCACCCTGCTCGGGATCACGCTGCATCTCTACGCCATGCGCACGGAGATCCTGCGCCGCCGGGTCCGGGCGCTCACCATCCGCGAGGCCGAGCGACTGGATGCCGATCCGCGTCCGGCCCGGCCCCTCGGCCAGGCGATCCGGGGAGTCTGAGCGATGGCTTCCCTCGGGCCGCATGCCGGCTTCATCCTCGGCGCCTACGCCTTCACCGCCCTCGTCATCGGCGCCTTGATCTGGCGCTCGCTCAGCGATCATCGGGCGCAAAAACACGCGCTCGCGGCCCTTCAGGGCGATGGGGGGGAGCGCCCGTGAGCGCCGCATCCTCGTCGGCGCCGGTGCGCCGGTCGCTCCTCGTCATCGCGCCGCTGGTAATCTTCGCGGCGCTGGCCCTGGTCTTCTTCATCCGCCTGCGATCCGGGGCGGACCCGGCCGCGATTCCCTCGGCGCTGATCGGACTGCCTGTGCCGGCCTTCTCGTTGCCGGCATTGCCCAACCTCGTCGGCGGCGAAGGCCAGGCCGTTCCCGGTCTTTCCAGCGCCGACCTCAAGGGCCGCGTGACGGTGGTCAATTTCTGGGCGTCGTGGTGTGCCCCGTGCCAGATCGAGCATCCGCAACTGATGCGGCTGGCGCGTGAGCCGGGCGTGAACCTCGTCGGCATCGACTACAAGGACGCACCCGAGAACGGCCGCCGCTTCCTGTCGCGCAGCGGCGTCCCGTTCCAGGCGGTGGGGATGGATTCCACCGGTCGCACCGGAATCGATTTCGGCGTCTACGGCGTGCCGGAAACCTTCATCATCGGCCCCGACGGTCTGATCCGCGACAAGCTCGTCGGGATCGTCACGGCAGAGAACTACGCCGCCGTGCTCGCAAAGATCCGGGCGGCGGAGAGGACGGCCACCGCGAAACCCTGATCCGTCGACAAGCTTTCCCTAGACGTCGGGCTTCGCCTCGGCCTTGCGGTCGTAGCGCATCAGGAGCGGGGTCTGCGACAGGGCGAACAGGATGGTCAGCGGCATGATGCCGACCACCTTGAAATTGGCCCAGAAGGCGTAAGTCTGCGTCCGCCAGACCACCTCGTTGATGGCGGCCAGGGCGAAGAAGAACAATCCCCAGCGGAAGGTGAGCTTGCGCCAGCCCTCCTCGGTCAGGTCGAAGACCGAGTCGAGCACCACCGACAGCAGGGATTTCCCGAACAGCAGGCCGCCGAGGAGGATGGCGCCGAACAGGGCGTTCACGATCGTCGGCTTGATCACGAAGAACGTCTTGTCGTGCAGCGCCAGCGCCATGCCGCCGAAGACCAGCACGACGATTCCTGAGACCAGCGGCATGATCGGCAGCCGTCGCAGCAGCGCGAAGTGGATGGCCAGAGCCACCACCGTCGCCACCACGAACACCCCGATGGCCATGAAGGTGCTGCTGTCCTCGCTCAGGCCGAACCGCGTGCCGAACGAGTTCAGCAGGAAGAACAGCACCAGCGGCCCCATTTCCAGGGCGAGCTTCGGCACCGGGTCGAGATGGCGGCGCGGCGGCACGGATTCGATGGGCAGGGTCATGATCGTGAGCGGCTCGTGGTTCGGCACGCCCGGACGCAAAGCGGCGCCGGGCGGGACGCCGGATGTAGGACAGTCGCCCCGGCTTTCATAGCGCGTCAGGCAGCGCCAAAGATCGACCGGGGGCTCTGCAGGAGGATCGCCCGTAGCGTCAGCGGCCCGCCGCCACGGCGAGTTTCAGGCCGGCTGCCTTCTGAACCGTCGTGAGCACGGCGAACAGGTTGCTTGCTGTCGGGTTGCCGGTCGGGCTCAGCATGCGCATCAGGCTCTTGGACGAAGAACCAGTTTCCATGGCCAGCCGTTCGAAACCGATCGTTGCGTTGATGTAGTCGCGCAGTACTGCCTTTCCCGTATCGAGTTCTCCGGCCAGGAACTGATCCACCGCTTCTGTCAGAAGTGCCTCTCGGAATGCCGGGTCGCGCTCGGCACGCGCTTTCACCGTCTCTCTGAAGCTGCGCGTCAGGGTCATGATGTCTCCTCTGCCTTGCGCCGCTTGTACTCCAACCAAGATGCGTGAGCCGCGGCGATATCCGCTTGCTGCCGCCGCTTCGTCCCGCCTGTCAGCAGGATGATCAGAACGTCTCCGTCGCGGCCGAAATAGAGTCGGTATCCAGGCCCGGAATCGATGCGATATTCCAGAACGCCATTCCCGACCGACTTGACGCTCGAAAGATTGCCTCGCTCCATTCTCACCAATGCGACGGTCACCTTGGCTGCGGATTGCGGATCGAGTCGATCGAACCAGTCGGCGAAAGGACTGCGGCCTTTCGCATCCAGAAATTCAACGATCCGCATCCGTCATGGTACCATCTGTGGTACCACGACGGCAACCGCTTGCGCATGGCCGCCCATGCGGGTCCCCCTTGCGATCAGTCCTTGTCCAACCCCGCGATGGCCCGCGCGAAGTCCCGCGCGGCGAAGGGTTCGAGATCCTCGACGCCTTCTCCGACGCCGATGAAATGCACCGGCAGGCCGAACTTCGCGGCCAGCGCCACGAGGATGCCGCCCCGGGCGGTGCCGTCGAGCTTGGTCATGACGAGGCCGGTGACGTTGGCCGCCTTCGAGAACAGCTCGACCTGGCTCAGCGCGTTCTGGCCCACGGTGGCATCGAGGACGAGGAGCACGGCATGGGGCGCCTCGGCGTCGATCTTGCGGATGACGCGCAGGATCTTCTCGAGCTCGGCCATCAGCCCGGTCTTGTTCTGGAGCCGGCCGGCCGTATCGATCAGGAGCACGTCGGTGCCCTCGGTCCTGGCCCGCTGGAAGGCCTCGAAGGCGAGGCCGGCGGCATCCGCTCCTTGCGCGCCCGACACCACCGGAACCCCGGTGCGCGTGCCCCAGACCTTGAGCTGCTCGATGGCCGCGGCGCGGAACGTGTCGCCCGCCGCGAGCATCAGGCTGTGCCCCTCCCCCTTCAGCTTCAGGGCGAGTTTGCCGATGGTGGTGGTCTTGCCCGCGCCGTTGACGCCGATCATCAGGATCACGAACGGCTTCTTCGTCGTGTCGATGGTGAGGGGAATGGCGACGGGTGTCAGCGCCCGCTCCACCTCGGCGGCGAGGATGGCCCGGACCTCATCCGGGGAGATGCCCTTCTCGTAGCGGCCCTTGCCCACGGCCTCCGAGATCCGCATGGCGGTGTCGATGCCGAAATCGGCCTGGATCAGGGCGTCTTCCAGCTCCTCCAGCGTGTCCGCGTCGAGCTTGCGCTTGGTGAAGAGGCCGGTCACCCGCTCGGACAAAGCCGACGAGGTGCGCTTCATGCCCCCGGTGAGGCGGCTCCACCAGCCGCGCTTCTCGGAGGCCGGTTCGGGTTCGGTAACTGGCTCGGGCGTGGGGGCCGGGACCGGGGCGGGCTCCGGTGCGAAGGCGACCGTCGTGGTGTCGGCCTTCTCCGCTCCGCGCGCGGGATCATCTCCCGCCGTACCGGCCGGCGGACGCTCATCCGCGCCCGCGATGGGCTGCAGGTCTGCCCCCTCGATCTCGTCGGGGATCGTGTTCTTGTCCGGGTCGGCGGGCGCGGGCTCGCTGGGGGGCAGCGGGATCGCCGAGATGTCGTCCGCGCCCGTGGCGAAGTCGGGCTGGCCTTCCGATTCCGAGGCGGGAGACGCGATGGGAGGCGATGCCGGCTCGATGGCCGTTTCGGGTTTCCGCTCCGGCTTGGGATCGGGCGGCTGGACCGGGACCGGCTCGGGCGGCCACGCTTCCTCCTTCTTCCCGAACATCCGCCGCAGCAACCAGCCCGGCCTCTTGTCTTCGCTCATTCCCACTTGCTCCCTCGACCCCGCATGAGTAGCGCAGGGCGATGCCGTCAGCCGATGCCCCAGTGGAACACCGCATAACAGACATAGGCGCGCGTCTCCTCTACCGCGATGCCCTTGTCCTCGTCATCGACAAGCCGGCGGGACTGCCTGTCCATCCCGGCCCGAAGGGCGGCGAGACCCTGACCGACCATCTCGATGCCTTGCGCTTCGGTCTGCCACGTCGTCCCGAGGCGGCCCATCGGCTCGACCGCGACACGTCGGGCTGCCTCGCCCTGGGCCGTCATGCCAAAGCTTTGGCCCGTCTCAACAAGCTGTTCGCCGCGAGCGGCACGGTGGGGAAGACCTACTGGGCCATCGTCGAGGGCGATCCCGCCGAGGACGAGGGCCGCATCGACTTCCCCCTCGCCCGCCGCTCGGACGACCCGCGCTCGTGGTGGATGAAAACGGACCCGGCCGGTGACCCGTCGCTGACCACATGGCGCGTTCTCGGCCGCTCGGCGGACAGGAGCCTCGCCTGGCTGGCCCTCAGCCCGGTCACCGGCCGCACGCATCAGTTGCGCGTCCATTGCGCCGCCAAGGGCTGGCCCATCCTCGGCGACACGATCTACGGCACCGCCCCGCGCTCGGGCGGACCCGGGCTGCAGCTCCACGCCCGCGCGCTGACCCTGCCGCTCTACCCCAAGAAGCCGCCGATCTTGGTCGAGGCCCCTGCGCCGGGGCACATGCGGGCGCGGATGGAGATGTGTGGGTATCGGGCTGGCGCATGACGCGCACAATGGATTGGCTGGGCCAGAGGAGCACATCCCCTCTCCCCGCACGCGGGGAGAGGGCCGCGACGACCTCGTTGTCGT